>NZ_BAAHXP010000004.1:0-119835 GCF_054656715.1 Hydrogenobaculum acidophilum | reverse complement strand
CTTCTATTCGCTTTCCAGCTTATGTTAAATGTAGGAGGGGGGCTGGAGGGCATTGCTTTTAATGTAGCAAAAGACTTAGTTTTAGATAGAGTAGGACTTGGAGTTGTATCATACTTAGTATGAAGATAGAAGATATTTCATTTTCACATCATAGGATAAGGATAAAAGGTAATGTGGTTTACAATAAAGACTTTATAAAAGTATTACAGGAACTTTTTGGTGAAGAAAATGTATACATAAATTATCACACCAAAAGCATAAAAATAGAGTCTGAAGAAATACTATATCATGATGAGTTCCAAGAGTTTCTACAAAAGCAAGATATAAAACCTCTTGGCGAAACAGTTTGCATTACAGACCTTCATCCTTTTATATCTAGGACTATAAAATCAGATATTTTGAAGCTTTTTTTATACACCGTTGATTATGGTTTTAGAATAGGTACTGTTAGATTTATATGGGTAAACTGGTTGTTCAACAAACTTGTAATAAAATTCTTATAGGAGGTATATATGTTTGAAAATCTTATCGGATGCTTCTCGAGAAGGTACTTTACCTGGGGGCTTGGTACAGTGGCGGCCATTTATGTGCTTGGAAAAGCCTTAGAAGAATTTAAGCCAGTTCTAGTGGGGGTTACAAAAGAGGGTATCAGCTTCGGACAATGGCTAAACGCTTCTTTAGAAGCAAAGAAAGAAGTGGTAGAAGACATAGTCCATGAAGCAAGGTCAGAGCTTAAAAAGGAAATAGAGCTAAAGATAACACTCTTACAAAAACAGCAAGAGCTTTTAGAAAAGTTAAAATCATCTTTATAAGGAGGAAATAAATATGTGGTCAAAGTTAGGTGATATAGTTTGCAGCAACTACACATCCTTCGGACTTGGAATGTTTGCTGGAGTATTTGGCTTTTATATGATACATAAGATATCTGAACATCAAGAGCTTATGAGAGTGCAAGAAGAGATAAACGAGCTCATGAATAGATTAAACCAAAAAACTCTACCTCCCTCACAAGAACAGCAACCATGAAAACCCTTGTAGTAAAACACAAAACTTACGGTAGAATAAGGGTAAGTTCTTTTTACCTTAAGTATTTGGATGTTTCCAAAGAGGCTATAGAAGATTTTATAAAATCTCAAGACGGCATATTAGATGTCAAGCTAAACAAAGCCACCGGCAGTTTATCCATATCCTACGATCCAAACAAAATATATATAGAAGAGTTTTTGGAGATAATAAACAATACGCCTATCGATATAATACTTGGCATATTAAAATCTCACAAAATAAAACCAAAGACAAAGGATGAGGAACCCTCTAAATTAAGAATGGTGGTAGGGGCTATGGGAGGGCTACTTTCTTTAACACCGGTATTGCCAAATCCTTTTATAAAAGCGCTGGCCATACTAGGTTCTATACCATCTTTTAAAAGCGCTTTTTCAAATCTTCTGAAAGGTAGACTCTCTTACCAGCTTTTGGATTCTTTAGCCCTTGGCATCACCATCCAAAGAAACATGCTTTTGTCTTCAAACATAATGAACTTTTTCATAGGGCTTGGAGATTATCTTGAAGACAAACTAAACCAAAAAGCTAGAGCATCTATAGAAGACTTGTTAAACGTAGATGGTGAAACCGCTTACATAGAAAAAGACAATACAAAAATAGAAGTTCCCATAGAGGATATATCCATAGGAGACATAGTAGTTGTATACGCTGGTGGTAGAATACCAGTAGATGGTATAGTAGCTGAGGGCAAAGCGGTTGTAAACGAATCTATATTGACAGGAGAGGACAAACCGGTTTTAAAAGAGGTAGGTTCCAAAGTATACGCTGGTACAAACGTAATAGATGGAAAAATCTATATAAAAGTAGAACAAAAAGGTGCAGACACAATTATTTCAAAAATTGCCCATATGGTAGAGTCCTATATGGACCAAAAGCCAGGTGTATACGACAGATTTAATAAACTTGCCGATGCCACTGTGTTGCCTATTCTGACAATAGGCATAGCAAATCAGCTTATAACAAGAAATTTAGCCAAAACTTCTAGCATCCTAACGATAGACTACAATACAAATTTAAGAGTTTCCATACCAATAGCCGTAGCTTCTTCCATATCAAAAGCCTCAAACCATGGAGTGCTCATAAAAGGTGGTAGGTCTTTAGAAGAGCTTTCAGAAATAAACTGTTTAGCAATGGACAAAACCGGCACCATCACCAAAGGAGAACCAATTATTACAGACATAATACCGTTAGAAGAGGCTCTATCAGAAGAAGAGCTTTTAAGATTAGCTGCCTCCTTAGAGCAAAGATTAAAACATCCCATAGCTGATGCTATAGTAAACATGGCAAAAGAAAAAGGGCTTGAGCTTTATGAAAGAGAGGATTCTGATTACGACATAGGTCTTGGTATTTCAGCAAAATTAAACAACGAAGAGTACAAGCTTGGTTCATCGAGGTATATGGCCAATCATAAAATAGCCATATCAAAACATATAAAAGATATAGTTAGCAAAAAACATGATGAAGGCAAGACGGTTTTATACCTTGCCAAAGGTAAAAAAATATTAGGTTTGATAGCTTTTAAAGACACTATTAGAGAAGAAGCAAAAGAGGTTATGCAAAAGCTAAAAAATATGAACATAAAAATTGTTATGCTCACAGGGGACAACGAAGAAGTGGCTCAAGCTATTGCAAAAGAAGTTGGTATACAAGAGTTTAGAGCAAGGGTATCTCCGGAAGAAAAAGCCAAGTACGTAGAGCAGCTTAAAAAAGAAGGGTATAAAGTAGCTATGGTGGGAGATGGAGTAAATGACTCTGTGGCATTATCGGCAGCAGACATTGGAATAGCAATGGGGGATGGTTCTCAAGTGGCTATAGACGTGGCTGACGTAGTGCTTGTAAAAGAGGATTTAGATCTTATATATAAAGCCATAAAACTCTCCAAGGATACTATGAAAGTGGTAAACAACAACATAAAATTTAACTTTGCCATAAACACACTAGGTATGGCAATAGGCATATTGGGTTCCGGCAACCCAGCTTTTTCTGTAGTGATAAACAACGGCTCTACTATATTGTCAGCTTTGTACTCTATCACACCGGACATAAAAGATGGATGAAAAAAATCTTGGTAGAGGACTTTATTTTGTATTTGTAATAACATTTTTAGATTTTCTACTTGAGGTCTACTACGGATACGCTTTCAACAGCTTAGCTCTACTATCAGATGCGGTATATATGTTCATGGATTTGTCTGGTCAAGCTCTAGCAATATTTGCTATGTATTTATCCAAAAAGCCTCCAAACCCAAAAAGGACTTTTGGATATTATAGAGTTGAAATACTTTCAGCTTTGTTTAACGGCATAACCGCTGGATTTTTTTTGATAATGATATTTTTGCACGCTTTTAAGAGGTTATTACATCCAGAGTATGTCAACGCCGGCGGTGTTTTTTGGATATCCATTTTAGGGTTAGTGGTCAACATAATTGGCATAGTAATACTTTACTTTGGTTCAAAACATAGCTTAAACATAGCTGGAGCCTTTTTAAGAGTTTTGATGGATGGTCTTAGTTCTGTGGGTGTTATAGCGTCTTCTATTTTAATAGAGCTTACTGGAAACTACATCTTTGACCCTATTATGAGTATATTGGTGGGTCTTAGTGTCATATACCCTATTTACAAAGTTCTATCAAAATCTATAGACATATTAATGGAATCTTCTCCAGAGTATATAAATTTAGAAGAGCTAGAAAATTTTATAAGACAGCACTTCCCGGAGATAATGATAAAATCCATTCATGTTTGGAGCCTTGTGCCAGGCAAAAACATTATGTATGCTAGATTAAGAGAGCAAGACTTGGAAGCTTTAGAAAACACACCTTTAAAAAGCGTAAGAGAAAAAATAAGAACTATGAAAAAAGAGCTAAAAGAGAAATTTGGTTTTGAGAGAGTGGTGATAGAGCTCTATTAAATAGCTTAGGAGGTTGCTATGATAAGAACGCTGTCTCAAAAAACATACGGTTTTCGTTTAAAAGCTTTTAAACCAAAAATTAATTTTAGATTTGAAGTGGGGAATTTTACCATAAAGACAGCACAAAATTCTAAAGAACTAAGAAAAGCTTTGGAACTAAGACACAACGTATTTTATCAAGAACTTTTAAACAAAAACAAGCTTTTCAGAATAGATATAGATAAGTTTGACTTTATAGCAGACCATATAATCATAATAGACAATAAGACCCAAAATGTCGTAGGTACTTACAGGATTATATCTTCTAATTTTAGCAACAAATTTTACTCAGAGACAGAGTTTGATATAGCAAGTATTAAGCTTTTAAAAGCTACAAAAATTGAGATTGGAAGAGCTAGTGTTCATAAAGATTATAGAAACGGCGCCATAATAGCGCTTCTTTGGAAAGGTATAGCATACTATGCTAAATTGGTGGGTGCCAAATATGTATTTGGATGTTCAAGTGTTCAGACAGAAAATATATTTGAAATTGTATTTGCCTACAAATACTTAAAACAGTTTGAAAATAAAATGGTTGTGCCACTTCCAGATTTTCGCATAAAAAATTTTGAAACATACCTAAAAACCCTTGATAGTGTGAATATAGATATAAATAGTTTAAAAGTTTTTGTACCATCTCTTATCCATGGATATCTAAAAGCTGGTGCTACAATATGCGGTGAGCCTGCTTTTGATAAGCATTTTAAATGCGCTGATTTTATAACCCTTCTTGATGCTGACAATCTTAACACATCCTTTAATAGAAGGTTTAAATCATAGAATAAAAACATAAAATAGCATTAAACTATGTCTTTTGGAGGGAATATAATGAATGTATTTTTAGATATTTTTAGTTTTGCTTTATTTTTTGGTGTTTTAACGATAGTGTCTCCTATTTTAGGAAAATATATGACAGATATTTATGAAGGCAACATATACAAATTTTTAAAGCCACTAAGATATGTTGAGAAAGCCATATACAAAATACTTGGTATTGACGAGTCCAAAGAGATGAATTGGAAAGAATATCTTTATGCTTTGCTGTCTTTTAACTTCTTAGGATTTCTCGTGCTTTTTTTAACGCTTTTATTTCAAAAATACCTTCCTTTAAACCAATACAATATCCCAAATATGAGTTGGGATTTGGCTTTTAACACAGCTGTTAGCTTCGTCACAAATACAAATTGGCAGGCTTATGCTGGTGAAACCCAAGTTACCTATTTTTCTCAGATGACTGGTCTTGCCCTTCAAAACTTTTTATCGGCTGCCAGTGGTATGGTGGTTGCTTTGGTGCTAATAAGAGCTTTTGCTAGGAAAAATACCATATACCTTGGAAACTTTTTTGTGGATTTTACAAGGACAATTTTATATGTGCTTTTACCGTTATCTTTTGTTAGTGCTTTATTTTTAGTATCTCAAGGGGTTATACAAAACTTCTCTCATTATAAAAGCGTAGAACTTTTGGAAGCTTATAAAAACGGTAAAGATATAATTACTAATCAAATACTTCCTATGGGCCCAGTGGCTTCTCAGGAAGCGATAAAACTTTTAGGAACCAACGGCGGCGGTTTTTTTAACGCAAACTCCGCCCATCCTTTTGAAAATACAACTCCACTATCAAACGTTTTTGAAGCTTTTCTTATAATCCTAATACCAGCTTCTTTGGTATTTACCTTTAGTTATATGATAAAAGATAGAAGACAAGGTTGGTTTTTATACAGCGTAATGTTATTTGTATTGATGCTTTTCATGGTAGCTCAGTATTATTTTGAATGGTTTGGTAACCCCATAGTAAAAAAGTTTGGCGTAGAGGGGCCATACCTCATAGGGCAAGAACTGAGATTTGGGATTGGTGGAACGGTTTTATTCTCAAGCATCACGACAGCTACTTCTTGCGGTGCTGTAAATGCTATGTTTGATTCCTTTACACCCTTAGGGGGGCTCATTCCTATGTCTTTAATATCTTTGGGAGAAATCATTTTTGGCGGCGTGGGTTCTGGGCTTTACGGAATGCTTGCTATGGTTATTATAGCTGTTTTTGTGGCTGGGCTTATGATAGGAAGGACTCCAGAGTATCTAAACAAAAAAATTGAAGCAAAGGAGATGTGGGCTTCGGTGGTTATAACACTGGTGGCTGGAATGGTAGCTTTGCTTCTTACTACGTTGGCTCTTTATACGAAATTTGGCCTATCATCTATTTCAAATCCCGGACCGCATGGGCTTAGCGAAGTGTTGTATGCTTATATATCAGCTTCTAACAACAACGGAAGTGCTTTTGCTGGATTAAATGCCAATACAGTTTTTTACAACATAACTACAGGTTTAGCGATGCTAATAGGCAGATTTGTACCTATAATAGCTGTATTCTACATGGCGTCATCTCTGGCGCTTAAAAAACACATACCTCCAAGCCCTGGCACACTTCCCACTCATACCGTAGTCTTCGGTGTATGGCTTATATTCATTATCATAGTAGTAGGTGCTTTGACATTTTTACCAGCTTTTTCTTTAGGACCTATACTTGAGCAGATGCTTATGCTAAAAGGGGTTGCCCTATGAAAAAGAAAGAGTTAAGCATCTTTGACAAAGAGATACTAAAAGAGGCATCTGTAAACTCTATAAAAAAACTAAACCCTATTGAGCTTTTAAGAAATCCTGTAATGCTTTCAGTAGAAATAGGTAGCACTATAACAACAGTTGATTTTATATACGATTTAGTATCTCATAACCCATATGCTTGGTTTAGTGGAAATGTGAGCATCTGGCTTTGGCTTACAGTGCTTTTTTCTAATTTTGCAGAATCCATAGCAGAATCCCGTGGCAAAGCAAGGGCCCAATCTCTTAGAGAAGCGAAATCAAACCTTTTTGCCAAAAAACTAAAAAACAAAGATGACAAAACCTATGAGAGTGTACCAGCATCTTCTCTTAAAAAAGGAGATTTATTCTTACTTGAAAAGGATGATATTATCCCCATAGATGGTGAGTTGATAGAAGGGGTATTGCTCGTAAACGAGTCTGCGGTAACAGGCGAATCAGCACCGGTGATAAGAGAGTTTGGTACAGATAAATCTTCTGTAACAGCAGGAACTAAAATAGTATCTGGTACTGGAGCGGCTATAGCAAGCGTAAACCCAGGCGAGACCTTTATAGATAAAATGATATCCTTAGTAGAAGGAGCCAAAAGAAGAAAAACGCCAAACGAAGTCGCCCTCGATATTCTAATAATATCTCTTACAGTAGTATTTCTAGCGGTGGTAATCAATTTTAGAGCTCTTTCTTATTATAGCGTATATTCTACTCATAAGGGAAGTATAGTATCTTTGGTAGTGCTTGTAGCGTTGTTTGTATGCTTAGCTCCAACTACAATAGCAGCTCTTTTACCTGCAATAGGTATCGCTGGTATGGATAGGCTTTTTAGGAAAAAAATAATAGCTCTTTCTGGTAGAGCTATAGAAGCTGCCGGAGATGCAAATGTGCTGTTTTTAGATAAAACAGGAACTATCACCTACGGAGATAGACAAGCTTACAAGCTTATCCCAGTGGAAAGTGTTTCTGAAGAAGAGCTAGCTAAAGTAGCCTATATAGCTTCTTTTAAAGACAACACAGCCGAAGGTAAAAGTATTTTTGCTTTTACAAAAGAAAAATACAATATATCAGTGGATATAAAAGATTACAAAATCGTAGAATTTGATGCTTCTACAAGAATAAGCGGTGTTGATATGAAAGATGAGCATTATAGAAAAGGCTCAAGCGATGCCATAGAAAAGTATGTATCGAGCTTAGGCGGGGTTATACCAAAAAATTTGGATAGAATAGTTGAAGAAGTAGCAAAAGAAGGAGGCACCCCTTTGGTGGTGGCTAAAAACGATAAAATCTACGGTGTAGTTTATCTAAAAGATATAATAAAACCTGGTATAAAAGATAAATTCAAAGAACTAAGAAAAGCTGGTATAAAAACCGTTATGATAACAGGGGATAATCCTCTTACAGCAGCTACCATAGCAGCCGAAGCTGGAGTAGATGATTTTTTGGCCCAAGCAAAACCTGAAGATAAATTAAAGCTCATAAAAAAATATCAAGAAGAGGGTTATATGGTGGCTATGACAGGGGATGGTACCAACGACGCACCAGCTTTAGCTCAAGCGGATGTGGCTGTAGCTATGAACTCTGGGACCCAAGCGGCAAAAGACGCTGCCAATATTATAGACCTTGACAACGACCCATCGAAACTTATAGAAGTTGTAGAAGTAGGGAAAGAGATTCTTATAACAAGAGGGGCTATCACAACGTTTAGCATAGCAAACGACATTTCAAAATACTTTGTCATAATACCGGCGGCTGTTAGTAAAAGTTATCCTGAGCTAAACATATTAAACATATTACACCTTGAAAATCCTTATATAGCAATCTTATCAGCAGTTATATTTAATGCTGTAGTAATTCCAATGCTCATACCTTTAGCCTTAAAGGGCGTAAAGTATAGACCTATAGATGCCCAGACACTTTTGGTTAGAAATCTAAGCATATACGGTATAGGTGGTGTATTGTTTCCATTCTTTGGAATTTGGGTTATATATTGGCTTTGTGAAGCAATTTGGAGTGTATTATGAATGCTAAAAGCCTGAAAAACGTATTTTTACTTTTTGCAATATTTTTTATATTGCTTGGAATAATTTATCCCATATCCGTCACTGGTATAGCAACATTGCTCTTTCCATATCAAGCTTCCGGAAGTTTATACGAGTTAAATGGCAAGATAGTGGCATCTAAACTTATATGCCAGCCTGTATCTGACCCTGCTCTTTTCTGGCCAAGACCATCTTCTACAGCTTCTTATCCTTGCAATCCACTTAGTTCCGGTGGTTCAAATATAGGACCTACAAACAAACAATTGGTAGAAAACATAGAATCTAGAATAAAAGTTTTAAACTCCTATGGACTTAAAGCCCCTTTTCCTTCCGATATGGTAATGGGTTCCGGAAGTGGTCTAGAGCCTTATATATCTTTAGAAAACGCTGTTATGCAAGCCAAAAGAGTATCTAAATACGCAAATGTGCCTTATGAAAAACTTTTAAAAATGATATATAAAAACGCTGACGGAAAGACTTTTGGTATATTTGGGGAAAAAAGAGTAAACGTCGTTAAGCTTAACATGGAGCTTTTAAGATGGAAGAAGAAAGACCAATTCCAGAAAGTCTATTAGAAATAGCAGAAGAAAAGAAAAAACGTGGTAAGCTCACTATATACCTTGGTGCCATGCCGGGAGTTGGTAAAACCTATGCTATGCTAAGTGATGCTCATATAAAAAAACAAGATGGCGCAGATATAAAGATAGGATTCGTAGAAACACACGGAAGAAAAGAAACAGAAAAACTTTTGGAAGGTTTAGATATAATACCTCCATTAGAAATAGAATACAACGGCATAAAACTAAAAGAGTTAAATTTAGATGAAATACTTAAAACAAAACCCCAGATTTGTATCATAGATGAGCTTCCTCACTCCAATCCGCCCAATTTTAGAAACAAAAAACGCTATCAAGACGTAGAAGAAGTATTAAACGCCGGGATAGATGTATGGACAGCTATGAACGTGCAACACATAGAAAGTATAAGCGATATAGTATATCAAATAACTGGCATAAAAGTAAGAGAAACAGTCCCAGATGAGTTTGTAAAAAACGCCGACGAGATAAAACTAATAGATTTACCACCAGAAGAGCTTATCCAACGACTAAAAGACGGAAAAGTTTATGTACCTGATTTAGCCCAAGAAGCCATAAAAAAATATTTCAGACCAGGCAATATAATAGCTTTAAGAGAACTATCCATGAGGGTTGCCGCTGACAAACTAAACAAAAAGTTAAACACCTACATGAAAGAGCATGCTATAGCTGGTCCTTGGGCTATAAAAGAAAGGATAGTAGTAGGTATATATGCAAGTCCTTTTGCAGAGCATTTGGTAAGAGCAGCTTACAGAGTTGCCACTGAAATAGATGCCGATTGGATAGCTATTTACGTTGAGACGGAAAAGCACGCGTATCTTACGGATAAAGAGCTAGAGTGGTTACAAAAAGCTTTAGAGCTTGCGAAAAGCTTAGGAGCAGAGATAGCCTGGATAAAAGATGACGACGTACCAAGTGCTATCATAAGATATATTAAAAGCCACAATATAAACAAGATAATAATAGGCAAACCTAAAAAATTTCCAATACTTAGAGGTTCTATATTTAGAAAGATAGCTCAAAACACAAAGTATGTTGATATATACATATTGGACCCACCAATAGCAGAGGCAGAGGTTTTTATGTCTTCAAAAAAAGCTATACGCCTACCCAAGCTATATCTTCCTAAACTTTACAATATCTTTGTTGGTTTATTTCTTGTATTTCTCGCCACATTTATAGGACTTCAGTTTAGAAATTTCTTAAATCAACTTAACCTTGTATTCTTATTTTTGTTAGCACTTAGTCTAGCCGCAGTTATGCTAGACACATACTCCACAATTTTTGCTACGCTAGTTAGCATAATTATATTTGATTATTTCTTTATTCCGCCCTATTATAGTTTTGCTATTTCTGATATAAACTATTTCCTATCTTATACTGTTTTCGCTGTAATGATAGTGTTTATAAATCTTCTTTCAGTAAGACTAAAAAGAAATCTAAAACAGCTTCAAAAAAGTGAAGAAAAAAGCAACGTTCTTTTTGAATTAAGCAGAAAGTTGCTTAGGATAAATTCAAAAGAGGAGTGTATATCTATTACTATAAGATATATAAAAGTGTTTATAGATGATGTAGCTATCTTTTTAAAAGATAAAGACGGTGTTCATCTTCAGGCGATAACAAAAAATATAAATATAAACGATAGGGTAAAAACCATAGTCCAGTGGTGTATAAAAAATAAAAAACCAGCTGGGTTTTCTACTGAGACTTTTTCAGAAGACCCATATCTTTATATACCTATCATTTATAAGGACGATGTTTACGGTGTAATGATTTTTGATATGACTAAAAGCAAAGAAACAAATTATGAGCTTGTGGCCATGTTGGAAGCTATAGCAGATTTATTTGCAGCTAGTATAGTAAAATATGCTTGATATACTATTGGTTTAAAGCTGTTAGTGTAGTAGGGACATTGTTAGCAGTACAACTAAGATAGCTATAGTCTGAAGTTGTAGCGCTTGATATAGTACATAAAAGCCCTAAAGAGTTAAACTCGTTTGCCACGGCTCTTACATACTCATTTGGTATATTTTGAGTGACTATTCCAAAAGAAGTGCTAGTAGAAAGATAAGACCATGTAATAGCCCAAGGACCTATAAAATGAAGCAAGGCACAGCAATTAGCAGGATTTGATGGAGGATGAGAGTTCCAATCGCAAGTCCCTTGAGCACCATTTAAACTAGACCACGAACTTCCGTCAGTACAAGATATTTGAGGATACGCTCCCAATACATCATAATAATCTTTTAAACCCAAAACAAACGTCCTAGCTTTGTAAGCATACTCCTGCTCATTGGTAGTAGCGTGTATAGTCCTATACCCTATAAACACCGCCCCCAAAAATATACTAACTATAGTAAGCACCAACAAAAGCTCTATGATAGAAAAGGCTAGTGGCCTGAAAGGCTTATTAGTATGCACATTTTTTGACGGTAAAAGTGGCCTCGCAAGAGGCTTATTAGTATGCATACTTTTTGGTTTTAAGTTTTTCATACCGTAATAATTATTATAAACCTGAAAAAAGATATATTGTATGCGATAATATATCTATATGAAATTTGGGAGATACTATATTGCTTTAATGTGCTTGATAATTGCTTGCTCTATATCTTATTCTCTTGATATAAACGCTCTTGATAGTGTTAGTAGGGATATTTTTAAAAAAGGCTTTTTCTTGGGTTGGCAGATGAGAAAAAGAGAAAATATTTGCGGGTCTTACGTAATTCCTTCTGGGTGGTGGGTTTATATAGACTCATCGGATTTAAGCTCATACAAAATAGGCTATTATAAGTTTTTAGCTATGAGAAATGGGCTTACACCCCTTGATGGCATAGGCGACGTAGTGTTTGGGGTTTTTGATAGCCAAGCCGATGCCAATCATACAAAAGAGCTTCTCCAAAAAGAAGGTGTAAAAGGTGTGATATGGGTAGAATACAAAACCGCTGAAGCTGTTATAAATCCTTGCGTAAACTTTAACTTAAATATTGGCAAAACGCACCTTGACAAAACGCTTTATTTTATGGAAATGGCTCTATCAGAAGCCAAAAAAATAGTAAATCCCTCTGTAAATAAAAAAGCGTTAATACATGATATAAGCACTGTAATTTTTGGATTGCAACAAGTAGGTGCTAAAACGCAAGCGCAAGATATTTACAAAAAAGAAAGTATAAACACTATAAAAGTACCGTATAATTACGAAAATCTTATAGAGAGGTCTAAGTTATGGGCAAGGTAAGGTTTGTTATGGTTTTGATGGTATTTGGCGTTTTAGAAAGCGCACAAATCTGCCATGCTTCAAATGATCAAAACGAGTATGCTCCAAAAATATCCTTTAAGGATATAGTGGAGTCTCAAGTGGGGGTTGTAAAGAAGGTAATGGATTTAAACAAAGAAGTAAGCGAGTTAAAAACTGCATTGGCAAAACTACAAGAGCAACAAGAGAAAACCTACGCTAAACTCTCAAGCATAGAACAAGAGCTAAAACAAAAAACTAAAACCACAAATTCTAAAACACCCAAAAATACCGTTTCAGTACCATCATCCTATCAAAATCTTATAAACCAAGCAAAATTATGGGCAAAATAGTATTTTTGCTTTTCATATTTATATTTACTTGCGTAGCAAGCGCGGAAAACGTCTATCAACCAAAAGTTACTTTTAAAGATATAGTGGAGTCTCAAGTGGGCGTTATAAAAAAGGTGGTGGATTTAAACAAAAAAACTAAAGAGCTTAGCAACAACTTTCAGAAAGAGAAGGAAAAGGTAGAAAATCTAGAGCAAAACGTTACAAAATTACAACAACAGCAACAAGTTTTTTCTAAAAAGCTAAAAAAACTAGAAGAAGAAGTAAATGGTATAAAACTCGAACATTCTGTAAAAGGTCTTGTGGTAGAAAGTGAAAGTTCCAAGAAGTCCATAGGTTTTGGCAAACCCTACAAAAGGAAAACAGCCAAAGAGATTATAAAAAACGGTCCTGAAAATGTGTATTTTTGCGTAAAATCAATGTCATACATTCGCAAATACCCTTCTATCAAATCTGTCGCTATAGGGGCTTCTTACAAAGGCGATACGTTGCAGTGTCTTACGCCTTGTGGCCTTGAAGGGCATAGGTTTTATTGGCTTCATATATTAAATCTTCGGACAGGTTATAAAGGCTATAGTATACTGAATGGCTCTATAAAAGAAGGTAAATGTAAATGAAAAGGTTTTTAGCTTTTATAAACATATTGCTTTTTATATCAATCTCTTATTCTTATCATCTTATCGGAAACTACAAAGCTACAACCAAAAATAAAATCAGCGCACCACCAGGTTTTATGATAAACAGCCAAAACGCTTTTTTACTAAAACCTGTAACGTTAAATGTAAAAGATGTCCCTATACCACAAGTACTTTCTTATCTGTCTGGTATCACCCAAGTACCCATAGAGTTAAAAGACAACGTACAAGACAGAGTTAGCTTTTATGGGCAAGGTACTTTAAAAAGCATATTAGATACTTTCTGCGCTTACAACAATTTATACTACAAAGTTAAGAATGGGAAAATAATAGTTAGAAGGTACATAAGCGCTGTATTTCAAATAAACATACCTATGACCACCACAAAAGCTTACAACTACAACATGACATTTGGGCAAAGCGTCACCAATAGCTCATCTGGTGGCAGTATGCTAGGTGGTACCTCTACAAATCCTATACAAAACACAGGCACAAATACATCTAGTTCAACCTTTAACTTCAATGAAAACTTAGCCCAGAATATTGTAAACCTCATAACACCTCTTCTACAAGATAAACACTCAAAGATATCTTACGATCCAAATACGGGTCTTCTTACATTTTTTGGCTCTATAAATGATTATAAAACAGTAAAATCTATAGTAAAAAAGTTAAACGAAGAACTATCTCTGCCTATAAAAATAAGGATAGACATAATAGCTATAAATCTTTTAAACGAATATTCTACCGGTATAAATATCCAAGCGCTGTTTAACAGCTTAAAAAATTTAAACATTTCTTTAAATGCACCTATGACAACTATAAACTCCTCAAATACTCTTTTTAAGGCAAGTATTAGCGGAAGTACCTATAGTACTCTACTGAACGCTTTAGAACAATACGGTAAAACAAGAAGTATCGACAGTGAAACCTATACAGTATTACCAAATCAGCCTATAGTATATGCACCTACTAATACGCAGTCTTACATAAGCTCATACAACATATATATACCACCAACAGTAGTCGGCGTAGTCTCTAGTCCAGCATATATACCGATAGTATCATATCTCAACACCGGCACAAGCATTACCATATTACCAAGACTTACGAATAAAAAGAGGCTTATGGTGGATGTTTATTACTCTCAAAACACACCTCAAAATATCACCACCCAAAACATAAGCATAACCCCAGGCACAAGCCTACCTATTCAGTTTCCAGAAATTTCATCCCAAAACTCTGTTTTAACATCTGTTTTAAAAACTGGTCAAACGATAGCTCTTATAAGTTCTGTCTATGACCTTAAGAAAAACCAAGAATCTGGTATACCGTTTTTAGTAAGGATACCCTTTGTAAAGTATTTGTTTGGCAACACAGACAAATATTCCAACAAAGTGCAATTTATAATTACCATCACTTACGAGGGTTTGGGTGAAAAATGAACACAGAGCAACCACCCACTCCAGATAAGAAATTTTATGAAAAATACTTAGAACAAGTAAAAATTTTTTTCAAAAAGCTTAAGACAAAAGACTTTAAATCCTTGCTAACGTCCAATAAGCAAAAAGTTTCAGAAAACTTACAAGATAACACTCCACCTAATCAATTATCGCTACGTGGTGTACTTGTCGGCATAAGTGCAGGTTTTGTTTTTGGTGCTTTTATGAGTAGTGTAATGCTTTATTTTAAAATAAGAAAAATTGAAAAAGAGTACCAAAAAACCAAGATAAGACTTCAAATTTTATCTTCAAGGGTCAAAACCTATCAGGCAAACAAACCAAACAATCAAAATAGCCAAAACCAAGATTTCCAAGCCCAAGTTTTAAATGTAATAAACAACTTACCACCTTCAAACGCTTTTGCAAGCTTTTATATAAACAAGTTAAACGAAGCTAAAATAAAAGAAGAGCAAAAGTTAGCTTTTAAAAAATCCTCACAAAACCCCCCTCCGACTCCTTTACCACCGCTTAAAACTCTTATAGGTAAAAATGAAAATAGTACAAATTTACCACTGGGCTCTGCTCTTGTACCACCGCCTTTACCTGAAGTTTCTATGATAATATGTTCAAATGGGTGCTATGCCATTTCTCCGAGTGGCCAGGTCTATACAAATGGTTTTACCCAAGGAAACTATAAGCTTGTAGTAACTCAAAATCAAGTTTATTGGGAAAAAACAAAGTAATATGCCAAACGTAAGCATTTCAAGAAAACCCGAAAAAAACAAAGCTTGTATACAAAGACAAGATGGCAGAAGAGTTAGATACTATTGTATAGATATTAAAGAACTAAAAGATTATTTATATGATATTGTATACATGCAAGAAAATAGCATAAACCTTGCCGTAAGAATAGTCCCAGAAAAGAAAAAATATTATGAATACGTAATAGCCGGAGATAGAATTCAAATCAATGAAAAAGAACTTATTACAGATCAAGACCCGGAAAGTTATATAGCCACCGAATACTTAGGAGAACCAGTTGTTATAATAAAAGAGCCTCTAAAAAAAATAAAAAAATTATACGGCCCTCCTTGGTATCAGAATAAACAAATTATAGCTATCATCATAATGTGGGGTATTATAATTTTTAGTGGTATTGTATATTTTTACATTAAAAGCCACAAAACTAAAGAATTACCAGCCGTTGTTGGCAAACCCCCTCCACCACCAATGGGTAAAACTCTCACTCCTGAACAAAGAACTTCTATCATGAAATCTTTTACCAAGGACGCCCTTTATCAGATAGCATATGCCATAGAACAAACCTCATCTATCGGTTATCCAGCTTATATTTCAAACATTGATTACTCTATAAAAGACGAGAAAGCTGCCCCCGGTAAAAATGAAAACTTAGAAGGTAATCTTGATATAACATTTAGGTTTGCATACCCTGCCAAAGGCTCAAAGTTAATAGCAATAAAACCAGTACCTATCTACTCTAAAACGTCAAACATGAAACTAAAACCAGATTTCAAAGTAACCATCACACCGTTAGACGAAGAGACCTGTGGTATAAGGCTTTTAAAAGATGGCTTAAATTTATACGACGTAGATAAACTGGAGTTTAAAGGTACTATTAAAAGCTACAAAGCATTTTATAATTTTATACAGACAATGTTTTATTGCAACGGTTATATAGCATCTTTAAAGCTTACAAACCCAAACGACATATTGGCTCAAAAGCAAATCAACAATAACCACAAACCTAAAAAATTTAGTGATTTAGATGCAAGTATAGATTTATATTTGATAAAATAGCTGGTTATGTTTGATTTTTTGAAAAAAATAGGAAGAAAAAAAGAGATAGAAAAGATTATTTACGATGCAGAGGTACAATCTGGGTATGCCAACATATCTGTAGAAGAAATATACCAAAGGGTAAACAAATATTTAAATTGGCCAGAGCTAGAAGATATAATAGATGGCATAAGCTCTGGTATGAAAAAATCGGAGGTTTACGAACCATACCTTTCTTACGAAGCTATTACTATCATAAAAAACGCAGAAGATAAGTCTTTGCCAGTTTATAGGATTTTAGAAGAACTAAAAAATATAAGCGAGGCTATAGAAAAAGCCAAGTCAAAACTGGTCCAGATGATACTTATGCCAATTTTTACATTTGTTGCAACGGTTATCCTGTCAGACTATGTGCTTCATAGAATAGCTACCACACTTCTTGCTACAAAACTCATCAAAGCTCCTTTCTATCTTCCTTTTCTCATGAAGTTTTTTATACCTATAAACTTTTTCATCTTGGGACTTTTCATATTTTTTGTAGTTGTAAAACCAGATTATACCCCCATTGTGAAGAATATCTTTAAAGAGCTTGAGGGCGTTAGGATATTAAACACTACAAGGCTTTTTTATATGGCCAATATACCAATAGAAGACATCATCTATTATGTGGAAGATACTTCAAAGGGCAACATAAAGAGAGCGTTTTCTTCTGTAGACCCAAACTTAGAAGGATTTTTAGAGGCTTTAACATCTATACTTAGACTAACAGAAATAGCCTCTTTGGAAAGTGCTTTTTATACAGGAAAGTTTAGAGAAACACTTTTTTCTTTGGCAGAAAAAAAGCTAAGAGATTTGGGTGTATTTGTAGAAGGTGTAGCAGCTACAGCAAACGTAGCAGCTTTAGGGCTTATAGTAATACCCCTTATGCTTCTCATAATACCATATTTCCAAATGGCCTTTGAACTTATAAACAAAGTGTCTTCCTTTATTATGAATGCCGGTGGATAAATAAACATAATAAATTGATTGTTTACATGTTATATTTTTATTTATATGGCATTTTATGAAAAGCCTAAAAAGGTTATAAAGTTAGGTACATTTTTGTCAGGCATTGGTATAATATTCTTTTTAAATAAAAATGCTTATCCTGTGGTATATGTAGTGCCTCCAGACATAGATATGTATATGCATCAAACAAATGATGTTTATAAAACCCTTATAGATAACCTTTGTGGTGCTGGCAACAACGGTCAAGGTATTATAAAAGATTGTTTTAAATCTTTATCTTCTTATACAAATTCTGCAGCCTCTTACAGCTTTATACCATTGGCAAATCCAAATATAAATAACATATCTACCACCATAGGAAATGCCAACATAATATCATCTACCATAGCTTTTTCATCTATAACAAACTCTGTGATGGGTTCTAGCACTTACTGCTTTCCAATAGGCAATTCCTCTACGTGTTTTAGTGTAGAAGATTATACCACCATGCAATACCAAACTGTGCTAGTATCTGCAAGTTATCAAAATGGTCAATTTGTTAGCGGCTCTTCCGGAACGGTATGGATGCCTTCTTGTACCTATCATAAGGGCAATCAATCTTTACAAGCTGAATTTATAGTATTTGCACCCACTTCTTGCTCTTACGATTTTTCAAATCCAGGTTCTTCTAACAACGTAGTAGGCGGAAGGGCTACGTGTCCCACAGGTGATAGCGCTAGTACTTGCTATACTATAAGTGCATCTTGTTTTTTTGGGTCTAGCACAAACTCTAGCACAGCAAATGGGCTTTACTATATCAACATGCCAGTTCTTAGCTTTTGCCCCACCTGGAGTGAATCCTGATGTGGTTTATAATAGAAATACTATTGGCTTTATCTATTTTATCTACCGTGCTCACAGGTATTTACTACCTTATCCCAGCTTTTAACAGAAGTACAGATGTTGCAAAATCACAAATAAAATCCATAAACCTAAAAAACGCTTTATTAAACGTATATATGGACATAGCTCAAGCAGAACAAAGCTGTGGTTATACATCATGCCCAGCTACACCACTACCGTGCAACATCTCTTATACAAATGGGGGCATTAGTTTTAGTTACGTAGTAAGCCAAAATCTTAACATAGCTCAAACAATACAAAGCGCTTTTAATCAAGCAGGATGCTCTGTAAGCATATACAGCACAACAATATCTATATTCTGTCCAAGTATTACGGCTTCTAACATAGACTTTTGCTCAAATCCAAATTACGAATCTTACACATTTCTTAATCCTTCACCACCATCAATACCAAGCATCACATTTTATACAATATTACAAGCAAACAACCCTGCAAGCCCTATATCAGCCCCTTATATAGTAGATTATACACCTATCTATCAGTATTATCAAAACCAATCTATATCAAAATTTGAACAAATTGCTTCAGCTATGAAAAACTATGTTTTACAAAGAAGAACCTCAGAAATAGCCAACTCTTGCACATGGAATGGCTCAGAATGGACCGGTGGTATGGAATCCAGCTACGATTTTTACGTACCTTGGATTTTACAAGCTTGCTCAAACTCTCCTAATCTGCTATGCCAAAGCACGCCAAACCCAAGCGTTTGTTCTAACTCTTGTACAAACATCAGCTTATCTCAAAATTGCAGCATAACTACGCTTCTTACAAATATAGGTTTAGCAAGCTCTACAAGTATCGCATACTACTATTACGTGGATGGTTTTGGAAATTCCTTAACTATAATACCTTATGCAAATTTACAAGGCAATCTGGCGGATATACACCCGTCTTTCTCTTACATGAACGAATGCCAAAGCGGTACAAATTGCCCTCCCTTTGCAGGGGTAATCACATTAAGCAATACAAATGCCTCTTGTGTACAATCAGGGTATCCTTACTGTTATCTTCAATTTACATATCCGTAAGAGGTTTTCATGCTTTTTATAACGGTGGCGTTTCTAATAATAGCCATAATGAGTTATGTACTATATCTGGTTTCAAGCACAGTTCCACTTTATCATGCTGTAAACACACCTCCTAACCCACACACTTCTACTTACCATATAATCTCAAGTTTACCAAACAAAACATTAAGCAATGTGAGCACTACAAACTCTATACAAAGTATTGTAAGCTTTTACAAAGATTCCTACGAGCAAGCTTTTATAAACGCCTGCGAAAACGTAAGATGGCTTAGCATTCAAAACAACTGTCCAAATCCAAACGATTTTAATCAAGCTTGGAGTTTTTTACCCTCATTAACAGGGTCGGTATCTTTAATAAAAGGTTACTCTACTCCATTTTCTTGCCAATCTTCAAGCTCTTTTGGTGAATATATACTTTATAGCTCTATATCAGGATTGCAATCAAACACATGTGTGCAATGTTATTACAACCTCACAAACAACGGCGCCATACCATATTCATCGCCTTTACCATACAAATATAACTCGCCTTATGGTACTAATACCGCTCACTCTGTTAGCAGTATGGGAGACCCCTGTGCTATCGGTAGTTTCATCAGTTGTACTTTTATCTGTGGTTAGAAGATAACATGCATTCCAATAGGCCTCTTGCGAGGCCACTGCACCATTGGTAGTTTTATCAGTTATACTTGCGTATGTGGTTAGATATTTTTAAATAGGTCTTTTATAATTTATTCAAAATATGCGCAATTGACAAGCTCATGACAAGTATGTCTTATGTTATACTAAAAATATGAAAACATTGGAAATAAAAGATATACCGTCAAAACTTGTGGATATATTTGAAAAAGGAAAGGAGCTTGGTGCCACCGATTTCCAGCTTATAGCAAACTACATCCCAAGATACGGTATAGCCAAAAGATACGCCATTATACCTGGCATGCATAGGCTTAACACTGACGATGTCATAGAAATCATAGAGCTAACATCAGATGAAAAGAACTGGCGTGATATAATGGCTGAGTATTCTACGTTTGAATATTCTTTTGCCATAAAAAACTACGGTCTTTATAGGGTATCGGTGGCAGAATCTCTTGAAGGCCTTGGGATGGCTATTAGAATACTGTCTTATGAGCTTCCTTCCATTGAAATGGTTAGACTTCCAAAAGAAGTTGTTAATTTTATGAAAGATGCAAGGAGTGGTGTAGTAGTGCATACTGGTGGTACAACTTCTGGTAAATCTACATCTATAGCCGCCGAAATAGGTTTCTTATCGGATATTCACAACGTTGTTATATTAACCTTTGAAAATCCTGTTGAATATAGATTTTTATATAGAAAAGCCACTGTAAGACAATTTAACATACCAACACAGGTTAAAAACTTTCAGCATGCTCTTAAGATAGCCCTAAGAAGCGACCCTTCTATTATACTGTTTGGTGAGGTAAGGTCAGAAGATGAAATAATATCTCTTCTTGATATGGCTGCCCGTGGTCACTTGGTATTTTCCACTTTACACACAAAGAGCGTGAGCGCTACTTTTTCATTGCTAAACCAATTTGGCTCAAAAGAGCTCTTAGGTCTTTTTAGCTCTCAGATAGTAGCTATAATATCTCAATTTTTATATCGCTCAAAAGCTAAAAAGTTTTTACCTATATATGATATACTAGTCCCCAACAAACCCATAAGAACTATGATAGCGGATGGAAACTTCAACGATATAGAAAGAATTAGGCAAGAAGGAAAGATTCAAGGAGGATTTTCAATAACTTTCACTCAAACCGCTAAATTATACCTTCAAAATAGAGAAATAGACGAAGAAGAATTCAACTATATAAGATTAAGAGCTATGGAGTAAGCTATGGAAGACAAAATATTTGTGAAAGGAAAGTATACTACCATAGAAATGTCAAAAGACGAGCTTTTTAGGCTTTTAAAAGAGTTAAAAGAAAGAACAAAAGGGTTAGATTTGCTGGAAGCTTTTGAGATTATGCAAGATTTTCCTGATTTAGATAAATTTAAAGTATTAAGAGACATATACGTACTTGAACTTAGTGGGGCTTTTAAGGAACCAATAAATATAGAAGAACTTTATAAACAAGTTTAAAAGATTTTTTGAACAACGTGTCCTATAAATATATATATCAATGTATGCAATACCCTTGATATAAAGGTAGCTATTATAAATCGGTAAAAAGGAAACTTTAAAATGCCAGACATCCAGCATATAGCTTTGTAGGGTTCTCCTATAAGTATTGCAAATATTCCATATTTATTAAACAAAGCTTCTGCTTTTATATACTGTTTTTGGGATAAAAACATTTTTACAAATCTATCGCCAGCAAAAAATCCAAGCCAGTAAGATACTATAGCTCCCAACACGTTTGAAATAACCCCTACTACGCCTATCATCCAAGGGTTTAAGTCTAATTTTTGACTTACAAGCATAAAAGGTAAGACTGGAACGGGCTGTATGATGCTTTGGGTAAAACCTACAACAAATACCCCAACATAACCATAATGCTTAACAAACTCAAATATATAACTTTGAATACTCACAAAGTCTCATTATACTACTTTTAAAATCCTAAAACTTTTAAATAGCTTGAGTAAGACGTTATCAATAATATTAGTATATTTCTATCAAATAATCTATCAAAATACTTGACAAATTTTCCAAAAGAATTATATTTATATTTAGAAAACTTTGAAAGGAGGTAAGAGCTATGAGAAAAGGTTTGGCAGTTTGGAATCCATTTAGTGAATTGGAAAAGGTAAAGGCAGAGTTTGACAACCTTTTCCAAAATTTGTTGCCTACCGTTTACAGCGGTACAGATATGGCTGTGGTACCAGCCATAGATATTTATGAAACTGACAAAGAGGTGGTAGTAAAAGCTGAGGTACCCGGCGTTAAAAAAGAGGATATAGAAGTGAGCGTAAAAGACAACGTTCTCTACATAAAAGGCGAAAAGAAGGAAGAAAAAGAAGAAAACACCGAAGCTGTCCACAAAGTAGAACGCGTATACGGTAAATTTGAAAGAATGATAACACTTCCTCAAAATATAAAGACTCAAGAAGCAAAAGCTGAGTACAAAGATGGTGTACTAGAAATAAGATTTCCTAAGAAAGAAGAATCTCAAAGCACAAAGATAGATATAGCTTAACACTCAGCAAGCATATAGAAAAAGGGCCGTATCGGCCCTTTTTTATTTTATTCATTTTTAAGGATTTTGGTATATAATATATATGGATAGCCGGAGTGGTGAAATTGGCAGACACGCTATCTTGAGGGGGTAGTCCTCGCAAGAGGGTGCGGGTTCGAGTCCCGCCTCCGGCATATAGTTTTTATTTATTTTGCTTGAGGTGCTTATGATGAATTTTTCTAAAGATGATATACTAAAGGCTTTTTACGAAAGGCACGCCTGTAAGCTTTTCGACGATAAAAAGAAAATTTCAAAGGAAGATTTTGATTTTCTATTAGAGATAGGAAGGTTGTCACCATCTTCTTTTGGAATGGAGCATTGGAAATTTTTAGTTATAACATCCCAAGATTTAAAGGAAAAGTTAAAGCCTGTTTGCTGGAATCAACCACAGATTACTACGTGTAGCCATCTTGTTGCTTATCTTGCCAAAAAATCTTTTCTAAAAAATCCAGATTATTATAGGCCTATGTATGAAAGGAAAAGCGATATTTTTCCAGATAAAGAGCTAAGAGAGAAGGCCATAAAACGCTACGAAAACTTCGTAAACCAGCTTGACGATAAAGCATTAGCTTGTTGGAGTGCAAAACAGTGTTATATAGCTGCTACAAATATGATGAGTGTAGCTGCGATGATAGGCATAGACTCGTGCCCTATAGAAGGGTTTGAAAAGGATAAGGTAGAAGAAATATTGGGTCTTGATACAAAAGATTATGAGATATCCATGTTTGTGGCTTTTGGCTACAGAGTAAACCCACCTTCTAAAAAATATAGACTTCCAATAGAACAACTTGTGGAATACAGATGATAAATAGATTCCCGGTATTCCTTATAATGGAGCGCTTAGAACAAAACCTAAAAGAACAACAAAAAGCTTTGAGTGTATTACTTATAAGCGAAAATAGAATAACTTATGATTTCCTAAACGCCGTTTACGACCTTTTCATGGATACTTTAGGGCTATCCTATACTCTAATAGGTATGATGGATGAAAACATAGATAAATACACAAAAGAGCATATATTTCTCATATCATCTGAAGTGTTGTCTATGTTTAATTTATCTATACCTTATTTAGAAGCAGGCGTCCCGTTTTTTATAGAAGATACTTATATAGACAATTTATCTGTCCAAGAGTTTGTTGGTAGCTTAGCAAGCTATATAGAAAAAGCCATATTGGAAGAAAGCTTTTCAAGAGATTTTATATTGGATTCTTTGGATAAGCTCCTAAGGCATCTTATGTATTTTCAATATGTAAACGAGAAGATACCTCGTTATCTTTAGCTTGTTCTATATATCTAAAGGCATATTTTATGTTAGATATCATATCAAGTGTGCTAAAAGATTCCACATGTCCTTTTTTAGCCGTTATCTCTCCGGCTATACCGTGTAAAAATACACCCAGTTTCAAAGCTTTTGATATAGACATCTTGGATAAGAAAGCACTCAATATACCGCTTAACACATCACCAGTACCCCCTTTTGCCATAGCAGGCATACCCCTTGTAGATACATATACCTTCCCTTCTGTGGCAACAGTGGTTATGGCTCCCTTCAAAACCACCGAACAACCGTAATCTCTATGAAACTCGTAAGATAAATCTATCTGATTTTTTATAACATCTTCTTTAGATATACCAGTAAGCCTTGAAAACTCTCCTATATGGGGTGTTATTACTATATTTTCTTTTTTTAAAAGCTCAAAAACTTTGTAATAAGATATCGTATTTAAAGCATCCGCATCTAAAAGTATAGGTTTGTTAAAATTAGTCAAAATATACTCTATTATGTTAAGTCCTTTTTCATAAACACCAAAACCCATACCCATAGCTAGCGCATCAAATTGACTTAAATCTACACCGTCTAAAGACTCTATATAAAAATCCTTTGATGGAAGTGGGATTTTTATCTGCTCTATCAAATAATTTGAAACACTTAACATAAGCTCTTTTGGTATGCCAGCGTAGACAAGCGAAGCCCCAGCCATTGTAGCCGCCTTTGCGCTCATGCTTATAGCTCCTATATAAGGGCCATTGCCTCCTATCAAAAGAATCTTGCCTTCATTTCCTTTGTGAGTATCCAATTCTCTTTTTGGCAAAAGTGGTTTTACATCTTTTATACTTAAGAGTATTCTTGATTTATTTGGCACACAATTTTCCGGTATAGATATATCTTTTACACGTATCTCTCCTGCATACTTTGAATATGGATACAGTATATGATAAGTTTTAGGATAAGCAAAAGTAACAGTGTAATGGGCTTTTACAAACTTATCAGAAGGAATACCAGATGGAATATCCACCGCTACTATTGTAGAATCAGAGTTATTTATAAAATCTATATAAGGGATAAGCTCATCTTTTAAAGGGGGGTTAAAACCGGTGCCAAAAATACCATCTATTATTACATCGTATCGTTTTTCAGGGAAGCCCTCAAGGGGTTTTATATTTAGATGTTCTAAAATAGAAGACTGTATTTTAAACTCCTCTGTTTGTTTTTGGCTTTTAATAGTTATAAAATCGCAATCTATACCCTTTTGAGAAAGCCATCTTAAGGCCCCCAAAGCATCGGCACCATTGTTACCAGAACCCACCACCGCAAGCACATTTCTTGGTCTTAAACTATAAACGAAATCTGCTATAGCCCTTGAGGCATTTTCCATAAGCACTAAAGAAGGTATACCAACCTTTTCTATGGTACATCTGTCTGCAAGAGCCATCTCCTGAGGTGTTAGTATGTATATCATTTGTCATCCAAAACAGATATGCAAGGAAGCTCTTTTCCTTCTAAAAGCTCTAAAAATGCCCCGCCACCAGTGGAAACAAAATCTATGGCATTTATAACACCCGCTCTTATGATAGCATGGTCAGTATCCCCACCACCTGCTATAGAAAGGGCCTGAGAATGAGCTATAGCCCTAGCTACTTCTAATGTACCGTCTTTAAACCTCTCGTATTCAAAAGCACCCATGGGACCATTCCATACTATTGTTTGAGCAGTACCAATTAGTTCTTTTGCCAAATTTATAGAAACGGGTCCTATATCTAATCCCATATAATCTTGTGGTATCTCTTGCCAAAGCACCGTTTTTATAGGCGTTTTGTCTGATAGCTCTTTTCCTACTACAAAATCTACAGGAAGGTAAAACTTTACACCAAGTTTCTTTGATATGTCTATGATGTCTTCTGCAACATCTATAAGGTCGTTCTCCACAAGGGATTTACCAGTGTCATAACCCATAGCTTTTATAAATGTAAAAGCCATAGCACCGCCTATAAACATCTTATCAACTCTTTTTAAGAGATTTTTTATAACGTTTAATTTTGATGATACCTTTGCTCCCCCTAAAAACGCTACCACAGGCCTTTGAGGATTTATCATAGCCTTTTCAAAGTAAAGAAGTTCCTTTTCTAACAAAAACCCCATACAAGCTGGTTTTAACATTTGGGGTACACAGTAAACGGATGCATGTTTTCTATGACAGGTACCAAAAGCATCCGATACATAAACCTCTCCCAAAGAAGCCAACTTTTTAGAAAACTCCTCATCACACTCTTCCTCTTCTTTATGAAATCTTAGGTTTTCTAACATTATCACATCTTCTGGTTTTGCATTTTTAACGATATTCTCTACTTCTTTACCTACACAGTCTGGAGCCATTACAACGTCTTTGTGTATGTACCTTGAAAGGCGCTTTGCCACAGGTTTTAAAGAATATTTTTCATCAAAACCCTTTGGTCTTCCAAGATGAGACATTAGTATAACTATAGCTTGGGCGTCTAACAAATATTCTATTGTGGGTATAGCCGCTCTTATCCTAGCATCATCTTCTATATTACCCTGATTGTCTATGGGTACGTTAAAATCTACCCTTACTAACACCCTTTTACCTTTTAAGTCTACATCTCTTATGGTTTTCTTGCTTGGCATAAACACCTCCTAATAATATTTATACTAATTATAACCTCAACCTTTGCTTTTTGTGAAAAGAACTAACAATATGGCATTTTAAATGGCTTCAGAACTACAAAGTAAGGTATAATAAAATATCCAACTAAGCTGGAGGCAAGATATGGACGTTTTAGAAATTATGAAAATAATACCACATAGGTACCCACTTTTGTTAGTGGATAAAATACTTGAGATGGAGCTTGGAAAACGCATAGTAGGTCTGAAAAATGTAAGTATGAACGAGCCGTTTTTCCAAGGGCATTTTCCAGGCTATCCTCTTATGCCAGGAGTATATATGCTTGAAGCGATGGCACAGGTAGGGGGGATTCTTATGATAAAAAGTCTTGGGCTTGAAATAGGAAAGTATGCAGTGGTATTTGCAGGCATAGACGAAGCAAGGTTTAAAAGGCCAGTTTATCCCGGAGACCAGCTTATAATGGAGCTAGAAACTATATCTCTTAAAAAAACTATATCAAAGATGAAAGGAGTGGCAAAGGTAAACGACCAAATAGTAGCCGAAGCCATACTTATGGCAGCCGCTAGAGAGCTTGAATCCATCAAAAAATGAGAGTTTTATACACTTTTAACAAACCTTGGCATTACCATATGGCCCTTGATTCTGTTTTACTATCTTTAAAAGCCCAAAACAAAATACCAAACACTTTAAGATTTTTAAGCTTTAATCCAGAATGTATACTAATAGGCTATCATCAAAACCCTAATCAAGAAGTAAATTTAGAGCTTGCAAAGTCCTTAGGTATAGAGATAGGAAGAAGAAGAACCGGTGGAGGCACGATATACTTTAACAAAGAACAGATAGGATGGGAAATAGTAGCCTCTTTAAAGGATTTTAACATAAAAAACTACGAAGAGCTTTCCCAGTATATGTGTGAAAAAGTTGCTAAAGCTTTATCTAAATTTGGAGTAGATGCAAAGTATAGACCGAGAAACGATATTGAGATAAACGGGAAAAAGATATCTGGTACTGGTGGTGTCTTACAAGAAGGAGCATTTTTATACCAAGGTACTATACTTATAGATTTTGACCCAGATAAGATGGCATCACTATTAAAGATACCTTACGAAAAACTTAAAGACAAAAATATATCCTCTGCAAAAGAAAGGGTAACATCTTTAAAACAAGAACTTAACTTTACACCAACTTTTGAAGAAATTGCAAAAGCTATAAAAGATGTCTTTAAAGAATTTGGCTTAGAAGATGGTAGTCTTACAGAAGAAGAAGAGCTTATGTTAGAAAAAGTCTCAAAAGAATTAAACTCCAAAGAATGGGTATTTGCCAACGACAATGTAGATAAATTGATAGATATAAAAACAATAAGGACAAAAGCAGGTACTTTTAAGATAGGTTTTAAAATAGACAAGACAAAAAAACTTTTAGAGTATATTGTGATAAACGGTGATTTTTTCGCCACTCCACCAAGCGCTATAAAAGACTTAGAAAGCTATCTGAAATTTTCATACATCGATGAAATACCTCAAAGAATAAGGGAGTTTTTTAGTAAAAACAACGTCAATATATCTTTTATGACTTATGAAGATTTAACTAACCTTATTTTAAAAGCCCTAAATGAATAAAAATTATGAAAAATACGCAGTAATCCAAAAACATAATGCCGAGTACCTTTTTAATATTGTTAAAAACTTAAAGTATGAATCAGTGTTAGATGTGGGGGCAGGCACTGGTTTTCTAAGTAAATATTTTTATGACTGCATAAGTATTGATATAGATAAAAATCTAAAAACTTACCATAAACATTTTATAGTAGGAGAAGCAGAACGCTTACCATTTAAGGATAGAAGCTTTGATTTGACAATTAGCAATTTCGCAATACATCTTTGTAATGTAGAGTTATCTATAAAAGAAATGATAAGGGTATCAAAGCGATATGTGGCTTGCTCTTTCCCAATAAAAGGAAGCTTAGAAGGATGGATATACGATTTTCCAGAAGAAAATACAGTTTTGGAGCTTTTAAAATCAAAAAACATAAAAGTGCTAGAAAAAACTTTACACCCTATAAAATTTACAAATCTAGAACTACTTAAATTTATAAACAACACTGGGAAACCAAAAAGAGTATATGCAAAGAATTTCATTAGTAAATCACAAATAAAAGATATATTAGTAAAAATAGAAAATCCTTGCTTTATTGTGTTATCATTTTTATTAGAGGTGTGAAGACATGAAAAAATTTTTTGCGATACTGTCTGTGTTTGCCCTTTTGTTTTTTGTGAACTCCTGCGTAAAAAAAAGCAGGATAGAAGAGACCTCTTCATCAAATCAACCATCAAACCAATACCAGCTTAATCTAAACGTACCAGTGCTTGCTCAAATGCAAGATGAGCTTGTTCAAATTGTAAGAAAGGTATCTCCCTCTGTAGTCACAATATTTTCTACTCAAGAGGTAAATGTACCGCTGTTTCCACAAATACCCGGCTTTGATCTTCCCACACCATCTATACCACAAGAAACAAAAGCCCTTGGCTCTGGTGTCATATTTGAATACAATCAAAAAGATGATACATTTTTCATACTAACCAACAATCACGTTATAGCACATAGTAAAAGCGTGGTAGTAAATTTTGGCAACAACGAACAACATAAAGCTACAATAGTAGGGGCTGATCCAAAAACAGATTTGGCAGTACTAAAAGTCAGTGCAAAAGGTATAAAAGACCCAGCCTCTAAAGTAGCCACGTTGGGAAACTCAGATACGTTGCAAGTAGGACAAATCGTATTGGCTATAGGGAACCCTTACGGGTTAGATAGAACTGTTACAATGGGGGTAATATCAGCTTTACATAGAAGCATAGGACTCACTCAATACGAAAACTATATACAAACCGATGCCGCCATAAATCCAGGCAACAGCGGTGGTCCACTTGTAAATATTCAAGGTCAAGTAATAGGTATAAACTCGGCAATGGTTGAAGGTGGTCAAGGACTTGGCTTTGCTATACCCATAAACTTAGCTAAGTGGGTATCTTCGCAAATTATAAAACATGGTTCCGTGACAAGAGGATGGATAGGAGTAATGATACAACAGATAACTCCTAGTTTAGCGAAAGCTTTAAAAGTGCAAAACGGCGCCGTGGTAGTTCAGGTCATGCCAAATGGCCCAGCAGACAAAGCTGGTATAAAGGTAGGAGACGTAATCGTTGGTATAAACAATGAAAACATAAACACAGTTCAACAGCTTCAATTTAAGGTAATGGAGACAAAACCGGGTACTACGCTTACGTTTCATATAGTAAGAGATGGAAAACCAATGGACTTAAAAGTAACTGTAGAAAAAATGCCTTCAAATCCCACAGCCCTAAGCGAAAGTCAAAACGCTACAGCAACAGATCTTGGGATATCGGTAGCGAACTTAAGTCCAAACCAAATGCAAATGTATGGTAGCGGTGTATATGTAGTAAACGTAAACCCTAACAGTCCTGCAGCAAACTCTATAGAACCAGGGGATATAATACTTATGGTAAACAATCATCCAGTAAATTCTGTTTCCGATTTTAAAAATCTTGTTTCTCAATATTCTAAGACTGGTAATGTTTTATTTCTAGTGGCAAGGGGACCACAAAGATTTTATGTAAGTGTACAGACAAGGTGATTTATGTATTCAGATAGTGAACAAGATATTATAAACCAATATTTAAAACGGGTTTCTAGTGTAAAGCTTCTAACACCTCAAGAAGAAAAAGAGCTTGCCAAAAGGGCTAAAGAAGGAGATAAAGAAGCTCTTAGAGCTTTGGTAGAAGCAAATTTAAGATTTGTGGTAAGCGTAGCAAAGCAATACATGGGATATGGCATACCTTTGTCTGAGCTTATAGCAGCTGGAAACTTAGGGCTTTTAGAAGCGGCTGCTAGGTTTGATCCAGATAAAAATGTAAAGTTCATATCTTATGCCGTTTGGTGGATAAGGCAAGCTATTATGCAAGCTTTATCACAGCAGACAGGAGCAGTAAGAATACCTGTAAAACATTCTCATCTTATAAGCGCAGTGGGTCTTGCTTACAACGAGCTTCTAAAAGAACTTGAGAGAGAACCCACTTATCAAGAAATAGCAGATTATATAAACAAAAAGAATATAATAAGAGAATTTAAAAAAGAGACTGGATTTGAACCTACGGAGGAAGAGCTTGAACACTCAATGAATCAAGAGCACAAATACACTATAACAGAAGAGGACGTTAAAAAATGTCTCCAAATATGCAAAACACCGCTTTCTTTAGATACACCAGTAGGCGATAATCCGGATACTCTTTTTGTAGACCTTTTGAGCATATCAGATACCGATGAGATAGAAGAGGGTGTAATAAAAGATGTTTTAGAAAAAGAATTGCATGATATTATAAATAAGCTTCCAGAAAAGGAGAGAAAAGTATTAGAGTTAAGGTATGGTTTAAATGGCAATGAGCCACTCACTTTGAGAGAGATTGGCGATACTTTAGGTATATCAAGAGAAAGAGTGAGGCAACTAGAAACAAGGGCTATAAAAAAACTAAGAAGCTTCGCATTAAAAAGACACCTAAAAGACTTTCTAAGCTAAATGGAAGGCTTTTATATAGGCTATAAGCCAGTGGGTATATCTTCTTCAAAGTTTGTATTAGAAGTTTCTAAAAGCCTAAAAACAAAAGCTGGACATACTGGCACCCTCGATTTAGAAGCAGAAGGCATTATGATAATAGCCCTTGGTCAGGCCACAAAATATACACAGTATTTCAACGTACTTGAAAAAACTTATGAAGCAAAGGCTATACTTGGTATAAAAACCGATACTCAAGATATTACAGGAAATATTATTCAAAAAATTGAGGACATAAATATAAGCTGTAAAGATTTAAAAAACGTATTAAATAAGTTTATAGGAAAAATAACCCAAATACCACCTGTCTATTCCGCTAAAAAAGTAAACGGCAAAAAAGCTTACATGTTGGCAAGAAAAAATCAAATAGAGGCACTTGAGCTAAGGCCCATAACAATTAATATTTACAGTATTGAGCTTTTAGAATGCGATATACCATATTTTTCTATAAAAGCAAAAGTATCAACCGGAACCTACATAAGAACTCTTATAAACGATATAGGGGATGCATTGAAAGTGGGAGCTACCGCAGAGCTTATAAAAAGAACTGCTATTGGAAATTTTGGCAAAGAAAGCGTAGGCACAATATACGATATAAAAGATGGTCTTTATTTTCTGCCATCCTTGATATTAAACTATAACGCTATAAAAAGCCTAAAACACGGGAAAACGTTAAAATATGAAGCTCAAAATGGCGTTTACAAACTTTTATCAGAAGATGAGAAGTTTCACGGTATCGTAGAATTAAAAAACGGTACCTTAAAAGCTTTAAGAATGCAGAGTGAGTAAGATAAAAATCATATTGACAAAATATAAAAATATGATATTATTAAATCCAAGAGATTAAGGAATATTTGGATAACAAAAATTCAAATATCCCAGCGTCTCAAAATTTAGGAGGTTTTAGTTCCATGGGCATCACAGGCACAGTTAAGTGGTTCAGCAAAGAAAAAGGTTATGGATTCCTTACAAGGGATGATAACCAAGGCGACGTTTTCGTTCACTTCTCAGCAATTGACCCAAATAGGCAAGGTTTCAAGACTTTAGTCCAAGGTCAAAGGGTGGAGTTTGAAGTAGACCAAGATTCTAAAGGTCCAAGAGCAAAAAACGTTCGCGTTTTATCTTAAGTGATAATAAATCCAGATAGTCCTTGTATATAGAGGGCTATCTGGTCCTTTACAAATCTAAAGTAAAAATCAAAACTATAAAAATAACAGAAAATTAAAAATATAGATTTACTAAACCCTTCTAAATCAAACTAAATAAATATTGAAATATAACTTTTGATATAATATTAGTCTAATTTTATCTGGAGGTTTTCTATGAAGTTGCATGAACATCAGTCCAAGGAGCTACTAAAAAAATATGGCCTACCGATACCAGAAGGCTACGCAGCTTTCAACATAAAAGAGGCCAAAGAAGCAGCACAAGCTTTGGGCGGTTATCCACTTGTAGTAAAAGCCCAGATTCATTGCGGAGCAAGAGGCAAGGCTGGTGGTGTAAAAATAGTTAAATCAGACGAGGAACTAGAGGTATTTTCAGAATCCATACTTGGTAAAGTGCTAAAAACCGTTCAATGTCCAAGTGGTAAGGTAGTCTCAAGGCTTTTAATAGAAAAAGCAACGCCCATAGAAAAAGAGTTTTACCTTAGTATAACGCTGGATAGGTCAAACTCAAAAATACTCATAATGGCCTCCAAAGAAGGCGGTATGGAAATAGAAGAGCTATCCAAAGAAAAACCAGATGCCATAATAAAAGAATACGTAGACCCAAGTCTTGGTATCATGCCTTATCAAGCTAGAAAACTTTCTTTTGAACTTGGTTTGAATCCATCTTTATTTGGTAAAATAGTTACAAAACTATATCAAGCTTACATGGATTTGGATGCATCTTTGGTAGAAATAAATCCTTTGGTGCTTACAAAAGACGGTAATATAGTACTTTTAGATGCCAAGGTAGAGATAGATGACAACGCAGCTTTCAGACACAAAGATATAGAAGAATTAGAAGATATAACACAGATAGACCCTCTTGAAGTAGAAGCCAAGAAATATGGCCTAAACTATATAAAATTGGATGGCAACATAGGGTGCATGGTTAATGGTGCCGGCCTTGCCATGACCACCATGGATATAATAAAACTTGCAGGCGGGGCACCAGCAAACTTTTTGGACGTAGGCGGCGGGGCATCCGTTGAACAAATATCAAACGCTTTTAGAATTTTAACTTCTGACGAAAATGTTAAGGCTGTTTTTATAAATATATTTGGTGGAATACTAAGATGTGATAGGCTTGCTCAAGGACTTATAGAGGCTGCAAAGATAGTAAATGTTAAAATACCGGTGGTTGTGAGATTAGAGGGCACAAACGTAGAAGAGGGAAGAAAACTTCTAAAAGAATCTGGTTTAAACTTTGAAAGTGCATTAGATATGTGGGACGGTGCTCAAAAAGCGATAAAACTTGCACAGTAAAGGAGGTTTATAGACATGTCTATATTGGTAAACAAAGATACAAAAGTAGTGGTTCAAGGCATAACAGGTAAAGAAGGATCTTTCCATGCCATACAATGTAAAAATTACGGCACAAAAGTAGTAGCCGGGGTCACACCAGGGAAAGAGGGTATAGATGTAGAGGGTATACCAGTGTTTAACACAGTAGAAAACGCAGTAAAAAATACAAAAGCGAATTGCTCATTGATATTTGTACCACCTCCTTTTGCGGCAGATGCCATAGTAGAGGCAGCAGACGCTGGTATTGAGCTTATTATCTGTATAACAGAAGGAATACCGGTAAAAGACATGATACCCGTGAAGTACTATCTTAAAAAAAACTATCCAAACACCAAGCTAATAGGTCCAAACTGTCCGGGCGCTATAACACCAGGAGAAGCAAAGGTTGGAATAATGCCAGGACATATATTTAAAAAAGGAAACGTAGGTATAGTCTCAAGGAGTGGTACTTTAACATATGAAGCAGCTTTTCAGCTATCAAATTTAGGTATAGGTCAATCTAGCGCTATAGGAATAGGTGGCGATCCTGTACATGGTTTATCTCATAAAGATGTTATAGCTCTTTTTAACGAAGACCAAGAGACAAAAGCTATTCTTATGATAGGTGAAATAGGAGGAACCTCTGAAGAAGAAGCAGCAGAATACATAGCTTCAAACGTTAAAAAACCAGTATTTGCCTATATAGCTGGTATTACAGCTCCGCCAGGTAAAAGAATGGGGCACGCTGGAGCTATTATAAGCGGTGGTAAAGGTACTGCAGAGTCAAAGATGAAAGCTTTAAAAGAAGCTGGTGTAACCGTAATAGAAAATCCGGCTTTCATAGGTAAAGTTATAGCTGATGCTATATCATGACAAAAAAGATAGCAGAAATTAACATTTTGGTATATTATAATATGACTATTTCAAAGGAGGTATTTTGCTATGGCAAAAATCGTTAAAACGATAGTTGACCCTGATTTATGCACAGCTTGCGAGGTGTGCTATGACAGGGTTCCAGAAATATATAAAAACCGCGGAGATGGTATAGCCGAGGTAATACAATCGGATGTACCTCAAGAGCTTCAAGACGCGGTTTTGGAAGTAACCGATGAGTGCCCAAGCGGTGCCATCAGCACAGAAGTAATAGAAGAATAATTTACCCTACGGAGAGTTATTAACATAGACATATACTTTGTAGGCACGGCTGGAGGCCGTGTTTCTACTTTTAAATATATAAGAAAATCAGGGGGTTTCATAATAAAAGCTAAAAACACAATAGCACACATAGATCCAGGGCCTGGAGCCTTTTTAAATATAATACCGCTTGGTTTTAAACCATGGGATATAGACATATTTATATTGTCTCATATACATTTGGATCATTCAGCAGACATAAACACAATGATAGAATCAGCAAAAGTTGGTTCAAAAGAAAAAAATAAGGAGATAGCCATAGGTGCTCCAGAAGACGCCTTCCACGGAAGCTCCAAGGTTTTGTTAGATTTTATACTAAAAAAAACAGAAAAGCACTTTATATTTAAGGAAAACTCAAGTTATATATGGAAAGATATTAAAATAGATATACTTAGAAAGCATACCCACCATGGAGCCATTACTTATGGTCTGGTGTTCAACGAAAAAATAGCCTATCATCCTTGCGCAAAATTTGAACCAGATATAGTAAAACATTATCCTAAAAATATAGATTTACTTATATTAAATACAACATTCTATAGAAAAAGAGAAAACATAGACCATCTTTGCAAAGACGATGTAATAGAAATACTCAATATAGTAAAACCAAAGAGAGCCATCATCACACATTTTGCTTTGGATATGCTTGAAGTTGGTCCAGAAAATGTAGCAAAAGAAATAGAAGAAAAAACATACATACAAACCACAGCTGCTTTTGATGGTGCTAAAATAGTATTATGAATGATTTATTTAAAAAGCTGTCAAACCAGAAAATACTAACTGTTATAGCAATAGTTTACGGGCTTTTAGTAGTAATATTGAAACCCTACACATCCCACTCCCAGTTTATCTTTGGTGTTATAACAGAAACAATATTAATAGGTGTTATTATATTTCTAGACTTATTCAAGAAATAAAAAGGGGGTGATTTATGAGAGCCATAGCTTTTATATCTGCCGTTATTTTAGTAAGTATAGTATTGTATTTTCTCACCAGAAAAAGAGAATATCTTTATTACACCAAAAAAGGAAAGCTATGGTTAGGATTTGCTGGGGTTGCCGTCATAACTATGATGGACGAACTTACCAGTATATTTTATGCACCTGGCGAAGCATTCAGATTTATAGGTTACAAGGCTATTACATATCTTTCTCTTACATCACTATTGATATTTTTATATTCTCTAACAATGACAGAGATAGCAGAGATATTAGAAAACAACAAGATAAAAGGCGGAGGAGTATATAGCTTTGCCTATTTTGTATTTGGAGCCACCGCATCTTTTATAGCAGCTGGCTCTATAATAGTAGATTACGTAAACACGGCGGTTATCTCTTCTATAAGCGCTGTGGAAAATTTAAACTTCTTTTTCCATTGGCCTCTTGTATTTAAACTTAGTTTAGAGCTTTTAATAATATGGCTTATAGCCGGCTTAAATCTCATAGGGGCTAGAGAAAACGCAAAGGTCACGTATACTTTGTTTGCAATAACAGCCTATATACTTACAATCTTAGCATTTTTGGGCATATCTGAACTAGATCATGCACAGATAAATAAAGTGGTGGCGTCTTATAAAACTACACTATCCCAAGATTTTCTTACCCTTGATCCGATAAAAACCATAGAACTTATATCTATAGGCTTTGGCTCAACAATCCTGGCGTATTCAGGCATAGAATCTGTATTGCAAACACATAAACTTGTAGAAAACTGGAAAACTATATACAAAGCCTATATAATGCTTGGTTTGACAGTGGGTATATTTACACCGCTGATAGGCACATTAGCTCTTGCAAAAGTAGAAAACCCGATAGATCATGTCGATGACCTTATTACCTACTATTCTAAACTTGTAGGCACAAATATAATGGCCATAGCAGTAGTTATTTTGGCGTCTTTAACCCTTGCTTTTGCGGTGAATACCGCGCTTGTAGGTGCCACAGAACTAATATCCACGATGGCAGACAATCACAAGGCTTACTGGATATCTGCCACAAATAGATTCAACGCGCACTACCGTATAATCATATTTATGAGTGTATTTTTCTCCTTCATAGTACTCATAACTCAAGGAAGTCAAGATATAGTTGCAGACATGTACGCCATAGGGCTTATTGCAACATTTGTAATAAACACTGGTACTATAATACTTTATAAGATAGTAAGAGGGAGTGCACAAACTAAAGAATATAGAACCGGTATACTAAGAAACATAATACTGTTCATAGTGTTCTTGTCAACTTTTATATACGTAGTTATCCATAAACCTTATGGTACTATGATGTGGGTATTTGTAGTGGCATTCTTTATCATAGCTGGAAATATTGTAACTAGAATAAAAACCACCGAAGAAGAAGAAAAAATAGCTCAGATAGACAAATATGCAGATGTTGTTGATTACATAGGGACATTACCAGAAGATAAGCCAATTCATATATATTTCAGAAGACCTTCAGAAAATGTACAAGAGATAGGTGAAAATATGATATATATAACATTTTTCTTTTTAAGACAAAAAAGACCACCAAAAAAACTTTTTAAAAGTCATTTTATATTACCAGTAAACGCTTTCTGGGGTATAGGATATAGTTCAAAAAAGCTATTGGAAGCCATAAACGAGCAGTATCCAAATAAAAGCTTCAATATACATTTTGGTTGGCCGTTGTCTTCATGGTTTGAGCGCATATTTACCGGTGTTATGGTATACAATATACTTCAATTACCAAAACAGTTTTCTAATTGGAACTTCTTTATAGAGTATAGAGCAGGCACTTATAAGCCTAAAAAATGATAGATTATACTTTGGGTTTTTTATCGTCGGTTGTTGCTGGTGGCATAAATGCTGTGGCTGGAGGGGGTACCCTTATCAGTTTTCCAACCCTCGTAGAACTTGGTGTACCTCCAAAGATTTCAAACACCACTAATACGGTAGCTTTATGGACTGGTTCTTTGTTGGGAGCAATAGGCTATAAAAACTATATAAAAGAAGCTTTACCCACTATAAAAAAACTATTGATACCCTCCTTAATAGGAGGTGTGTTGGGTGGATATTTACTTCTTTATACATCTCAAAAAGTTTTCAACTTTATAGTACCTTTCTTAATACTTTTTGCCACAATACTATTTAGCTCTGGGCCAAAAATATCAAAGTTAACATATCACATAAAACCTAAATACGTATTTTTAATACAGCTTTTAACAGCAATTTACGGTGGATACTTTGGAGCAGGCATGGGTATAGTGATGCTTGGAAGTATCACAGCAATAGGAATAAACGACATACATATAGCAAACGCTGTAAAAAATACTTTAGCATTTTTGATAAACTTAAGTGCAGCTATACTGTTTTCTCTGTACGGCAAAGTAGAATGGCGTTATGCAATCTTTATGATGATAGGATTTGCTATAGGAGGGTTATCCTCATCTTTAGTTTCTCAAAGAATAGACAGAAAGTATATTAGGCTTTTGATAAATATAATAGGTTATCTTTTAACTGTGTATTATTTTATAAAAGTTTATATAATATGAGTATAAAAGCATTAATGTATCATAATATAGGAAAACCACCAAAAGAAGCTAATTTAAAAAGCCTGTATACAAACCCTAAGCTTTTTGAAAGGCAAATAAAAACCTTAAAACTTTTAGGATTTAAAAGTATAACTTCAAATGAAATATTAGATTTCCTAAACGGTAAAGACTTTGAAAAAAGAGTATGCATAACCTTCGACGATGCTTACAAAGATATATTTGAAAATGCGCTACCAATATTAAAAAAATACAATTTTAAAGCAATTATATTTGTACCCACTTCTCTTGTGGGAGATTACAACATCTGGGATTTTGAGAGGGTAAAGGTAAAAAAGCCAATAGCCTGCTGGGAAGATATAATACAAGCCTTGAAAGAGGGCTTTGAAGTAGGCTCTCACACTATGACGCATCAAGCTTTAACTAAACTTGATAACAAAAGCCTAAAACAAGAGTTAGAGATATCAAAAAAAACATTAGAAGACAAACTTGGGATAGAAATAACAACATTTTGCTATCCTTATGGAGATTACAACGAAAGGGTAGTGAATGCTGTAAAAGAAGCTGGATATAAGTTGGCTTTTAGTGTAGACCCAGGGCATATAAAAAAAGGTGATAACCCTTATATATTAAAAAGACTTCACATGAGACACAATACAAACGTTTTTAGGCTTTTACTAAAATTATCTACCTTATATAGATAAACTCTCCCTCCTTCCCATTCAACATCCAAATATAATCCTAGGCTAGACTTCTTATTTTCTCAATCTTAACAGGTATAGTGTTCCTCGCAGTGGCGCCTGTCACAAAATCGGTAAGCACGTGTCCTTTTGGACGCACCGGGTCTTGAATACCAAGCATATTTATATTTACACCGGTTTGACGAAGCGGCATGGCTGGTAACTTTTTATTGTTTATGTATATAGTATCTGCACCCTCCGCCAATCTTCCAAGCCCATGCTCTATGCCTATAGTCCCAGGCATTATACCTTCTTTAACCCTAACAATGCCTATTATGTATTGTCCAAAAGGATTTGATACTTTTACCAAATCCCCATACTTTATACCAAACTCTTTGGCAGTTTTAGAGTTTATATCTATGTAGGTAGAAAGCTTTATATCTCTTAGCTTGTCTGAAGAAGCGTTTGGCGATGATAATACGTTTGATTTATAGCCGAAGGCTATGAGAGAGTACTGATTTCTATCTATCTTTGTCCAAAGACTAGAACCATCAGCACATATAGGTCCTTCTATGTATTTTGGTACTCCATGGTAATATTCACCAGTTATAGCGTCTTTAGTAGTCCCAAGTTCTTCATTGTATATATTTAGCATTTTTTTATACTTATGATTTACATATATGCCATCGTAAGCCGTATCGTAAGGTGCGTATCTACCACCTCTACTCATGATAGTAGCCACTTTACGCCAATTGTTGCCGTTTATAGATTTTAAAAGCGGTATCCAATTAGTAAGGCCTGCCAATTCTATGTCCTCGTCCGTGGCATCTGGCACTGGGGTTTCCTGCATAGCCAAGTTTTCAAAAGCCCTTAAATAAAAATCGTGGGGTCTATGTAAAGGATACATTTTACCATCATGACCCTTTATAGCATTGTCCCCAAATCCTGGCAAGTTTAGAGCTTTACCAAGCTCTATAAAAAAGCTTTCCGCATAAATAGTTTCGCCGTTTTTAAACTTAGCGTTGGGGCTTTCTATAGCAGGATATCTTATAGTGGTTATCTTTGTGAGGTAAGCTCCCCAAGGAGCCATAGCACCCCACTCTTCATATAAAACGTTATCTGGAATTATATAATCTGCGTATGTGCTCGTCTCGTTTATAAATGGGTCTATAGCAATAAAAAGAGGTATTTTCTTAGGATCTTTTAAATATTCTATAACATTTGAAAAACCTGATTGGGCATAAGCTGGATTTGAATTTACCGTTATAAGTGCTTTTAAAGAATAAGGATATCCATGGGCAGAAGAGGCTATCCAATCAGACTCAATAGCATTTGAAAAAGGATACCATTTATCTTTCGCAGGATATGGATTTAAGCCCTGTGCTTTTTTATTCTTATATTCCGTAGTATCTTGATATTTAAATCCCGCCCTATCTATGCGAACCCCATGAGTTTTCACCTTCCCATCGTAATCAAGAAGGTCATAAACTGGTCCTTTGTAGGCATCGTAAGCACCACCTTTTATAGCCATACCACCTTTATAGTTCATATTACCCACCATAGCACCAAGCATAGCCACAGCGTAAGCAGCATACATGCCTACGGTGTTCATAGCTCCACCATGCACATCTGTGGTAGCCTTTCTACCGTAAGAAGTGAATTCCTTAGCTATCCTCACTATAGTCTCTTTTGGCACACCGCACATTTGAGAATATTCATCTAACGAATATTCAAAAGCTGCTTCTTTTAAAAGCTGAAAAGCACTTTTTACATGATACGTTTTGCCATTAAGACTTACTTCTTGATCTACAAACAAAACAGCAGTCCTCACATTTTTGGCATTTTGGAGAGAATTAGTGGCTGCATCTATGACATATGGGTTACCGTTGGCGTCTTTTAATATTTTACCGTAATCATCTCCTTGGTCTTGTATAACGAGATGAGTGGCGTTTGTGTAGCTTACTTCATTTGCAGCTTTCATAGCTTCTTCGCTAGGTATAGAAAGATAAGGAGCGTTGTAGAGGTTGTTTTCTATAATATATCTGAAAAGCCCCATCACAAAAGCTAAATCTTGACCAGGATAGATAGGAACCCATTCGTACTTTGCACCTATAGACATATTGTCAGTATTTACAGCAGTAGGCGTAACAACTACTATCTTTTTTAAAGGCCCTTCCGTCCTAGCCCTTGCCAATAACTTTCCCTGACGTTTAAACGGATTTCCAGCTTGGGCCGGTGCCGTTCCTATGGACAATATATATTCTGTATTATCAAAATCTGGTTTAGCATGAGGGAGCTTCTTAAAATCACCAAAATAAGCTGCTTGGCCTATCCTCATTGCAAGACCACACATAGAAGTATGTCCAGAGAAGTTTACTGTGCCAAAAGCTTTGACGAATCTATGTACTATGAAAGTTTTTCTACCATCGTCATTGGTACCAAGTATGCCAAGCTGATTTGATTTTGGACCATACTCTGGGTTGTTGGGGTCTATAGGTGTATTAATGTCTCTTATGCTTTTGAGACCTTCTACAAATCCTTCTCCAAACAAATTACCTCCGTTTACAATCTCTTGGATTAGTTGCTCAGGCTCTATCTCCACCCATCTATGAGAACCCCTTGGACCCACTCTTTTCAAAGGTTTTGTGACTCTATATCTGGTGTAAAGTTTATCAAATACAACGTTTCCCCTAGCACAAACTGTAGAACGATTCTTAAGACCAGACTCATCTATACCAGACACCCAAAAGATACTTTCTTTTACAGGCTTATCGTAGGGTAACCACGGGTCTGAAGAAAGCAAATTGTAAGGATTGCCAAAAACTCTCACAACCTTTCCAGTTTTTTTATCAACCTTAATACGCACACCACATTGGGTAGTACAACCTATACAAACTGTATTAGCATAATAATAATCTTTATTTACAACATAATTACCATTTTCGTTGGTGGGAGCTTTAGTCTTTAATAGCTCAGGCAAGTGGACATTTCCATATATAGGAAACCTTGGTTTAGGACCTCTTCTACCAAAGGTAAAAAGATATTTAAATGTTTTCAAATATCCTAAAGCCATCGTACCAAGGCCGGCGGCTGATACGCCTAAAAGAAACTTTCTACGAGTAGTGTTCATCCTTTTACCTCCTTACTAAAGCCTTTGTACAAATCATCTGAGTGGGGCAACAAAGCTATAGTAGCCGCTAAAAGCCCTATAATACCGCTCCAGTTAGCTATTAAAGATTGTAAACTATTATGTCCAAATATAGGCATAGTGTAAGTAAGAAAACCACCTATCATTTTAGGAAAACTTTGTCCACCTATCACAAGGCTATATTTAAAATACCAGGCTCCAAAGGCTGCTAAAGCACCAGCTATAAACATAAAGAAAGCTGATTTTTTAAGCTTACTAAAAGCCATTATCATAGGTACAAATAAGAATAATCCCAAATCAAAGACCAATATTCCGACAAGATCATCTCTAAAGTAAGCTCTCATATAGTACTTTGTGATACCGCTAAAAGCAAGGCTAAAGGAATACCAGAAAAGATCTAATATCAATTCACCAACTATAGCCCATGCCATTATGTTGGCAACAGCAGATATATCATCTCTATCTATATCCTTACCCATAAGCTTTTGATATATGGGGTAGAAGAATAACACAAACCCAGAACCAGATACTAAAGCAGAAGTTAACATCACAAGGGGGAGAGCTGGAAAATGAACAAGAGGGAACGAAGCCAATATACCCACTATGTAACCCGTATAAAACTCAACACCAATACCAAACAAAAGACCTATGGCTCCAAGATAAAACAATATTTTTCTATCTTTTTTAAAAGATTCTTCTGTTAAGTCCAGTCTATTTAGCGTTAAAAGCTTAAAGACCGTCTTTAACTTGTTATCACTAATGGTGTTGTATAGCTTGGCAAAAAATGGTCTATAGTAGGCTATAAGACTTAGCAAAGAAAATATAGTATAAGAAGTTAAAAGTATAACTCCCCATTTCATAGGAGAAGTAGGAAAATGAGACCATCCATACAAAAATACGTGAATCATTCTACCAGGTTGTTTCAAATCATCTACCAAGTTTAAAGGGGCTATTGCAATAAAAGAAAACGCTATGAGAAGACACATACTTGAAAGCCTCTTAAACCTCTCTATACCAAATACAGCGTAAAGGCTATATATAAAGAAAGCCCCTACACTTATACCACCTGTCCAAAAATAATTAGGTATGTTAACCCCCCATGGTCTAGAAGGGGTAATAGAAGAAGCAAACACCAAAATCTTATGATAAGTATCAAGCATCATCTTTGTAATCCTCCACATTTACTATATCTTGAAGTGGCTTCAAAATCATCCACTCAGATTCCTCAGACTTTATTTTATAGTACTCCCTCGCCAAATCATCTAAACTTTCAAAGTTTGTGGGTGGAGTATCTTGGAGTTCCCCGTAGAGATTTATGTAAAACACATTCGGTATAGTACCCTGCTCTGGTCTTAAAACATTTACTGGATATGTTCTTATTAGCCTCGAAACTTCACTGTTTGGATCGTTTAAATCTCCAAATATTCTAGCTCCGCCTACACAAGATTCTACGCAAGCTGGCAGCATTCCATTGTCTACTCTATGAGCGCAAAAGGTGCACTTATCTGCTACATGATATCTATCATTCATAAATCTTTTATCGTAAGGACATGCATTCACACAGTACCCACATCCCCAGCATATAGTGTTATCAACAACCACTATACCATCTTGCCTTTTGTAAGTAGCTCCAGTAGGACACACTGGTACACAAGGGGGATTTTCGCAGTGGTTACAAAGTTGTGGCAAAAATACCTTCCTCACGTTGGGGAATGTTCCAACTTCATACTCTGGCACATAGGTCCTATATTGGTCAGTGGGTACGTCATTTTCTATAACGCAAGCGGAAGTACATGCTTGACAACCTATGCATTTTCTTAAGTCCATTACCATCGCAAATTTTTTGCCCTTTTGCCCAATCCACTGCGGATTGTTTTCTTCTCTTCCAGGAATTGTTAGCATAGGAGGTATTTCCATAGCCTCGGCGGCCTTTTCAGATGCTACTATACCGATAGCAGCACCTATAGCCTTAAAAAAACCTCTTCTATCCATATGTTAAACCTCCAAAACAATTTAAAGCCATTATCTAAAATAATAACATATGGATAGAGCAAATCTATAATAAATATTTAAGCTATTATAAAAAACTTTTATATTTTATATAAATAAAATTTATAAAAATATGATAAAAAACAAAAAACCTAACAAACATTCGCTATTTTTTCATGTTAACTTAAAGCAGCTAATAGTTAATTATCGTTATTCGCCGGTTTTAAAGCCAAGCACAGTATAAAGAGGACAAAAGCCTATTGCAGCTGTTATTAAAAACACAAGACCTATCAAACCAAGTAAATCAAATATAATTCCACCATGCTTAATAGCCAAAAGTATAAAAACTAATCCAAGCACAACCCTACCTATTCTATCCCACATGGCCATATTCTTTTGCATCTTACACCTCCTTTCACAGCAAATATAAAAAATATTTAAAAAAAGTCAATGACTTTATAATTCTACGATAACCTTCAATATACGTCTTCTATCACTATCTATAATTTTAAACTTCAGCTTATCTACATTAACGACTTCATTTCTTTGTGGTATTCTACCAAGATAGTAAGTAATGTAACCAGATACCGTAGTATAAGGACCAGGTGGCAAATCTACACCTACAACCCTAGAAAATTCATTTATTTCTAGCTTTCCGTCTACAAGCCATTTATCTTTTGCTATCTCTCTTAAAAGCTGGTCTTCTTTTCTAACATCATCAGACATTTGACCAACAATTTCTTTTAAAACATCTTCTAATGTGATAATCCCTAGTATTACCCCCCTTTCATCCACTACAGCTCCTATATGCTCCTTTTTTCTTTTAAACTCTTGCAAAACATCTTTTAAAAAGGAAAACTCCGAGAAAAGCTGTATCGGTCTTATAGATATTCCTATTGGTGTATTTGGGTCTTTATCTATTATGTCAAAAGCCCTAATATAACCAAGTATATCGTTTACAGTATTTCTAAAAACAGGTAATCTGGAATAACCGCTTGATTTCATTTGATAAATAGCTTGTTCCACCAGCGCTCCTTCTTCTATCATCGCTACTTCGTATATAGGCCTTACTATTTCACCAGCCCTTCTTTCCTTAAAAGAAACTATATTTGACAAAATAAGAGATTCAAACTTGTCTACATCTAGCTCCTTTGATATAATTTTCAAGATGGTGCTTCTACTAACGTGTGCATGTGGTTTGGACATATACTTAAAAAATATGTGTTTTATGGCTTTTGATAAATAAGAAGAAAACCCAAATAAAAATCTAAGCTTATACAATATAAATATAACAGGTAATATTACTTTATCTGCATATTTTTGAAATATTATCTTTGGTATTATCTCACCAAATACTATAGTTAAAATCACAAGACTTTCAGAAAAAAGCACATAAGTATGTCTTAAAATGGGAATATCATGCGAAATGTCAAAAAGCATCAAAGTGTAAAGACTCGCAGCAAAAACTATACTTACAGTATATCCAAAAAGCGTAAAGGTTAAAAATTCCTCTTGATTTCTTAAAAACCTAGATACAATATCTTTATAAGGACTGTTTGTCTTTTTTGTAATAGCATCAAGCCTTGATTTGTTGGAAGACAATATAGCCATCTCAGAGCCAGAGAAAAAACCTTCAAGTAGAATAAAAAATATTATTCCAAGTATATAGCCTATAAGCTCCATCAAAAATCTCTTTTGACGGTTTTCTCTATAAGCTCCATTAATTTATCTGTGATAGGATATAAAGAAAGCTCCTTCTTCACTTCTTCTAAAAGCCCAAAAGCAAGCTCCTTAGCACGCTCTACTCCACCTTTTTCAATGACCATATCTATGATTTTATCAAGCTCTTCTTGGGATGGATTTTGAGATACGAGCACTTTACGAAGAAGCTCCTTATCTATTTTATCTATCACAGATATAACTGGGTACGTTACTTTACCTTCTTTCAAATCGCTCCTTGAAGGCTTTCCTAGTTTTTGACTATCTACTTCATAATCAAGAGCGTCATCTATAAGTTGGAAAGCCCTACCAAGCTTTAAACCAACATCAAAAAATTTTTCATATTCTTGGTAATTTGCTATTAAAGCACCCACTCCAAAACAAGCTCCTATAAGGTAAGCAGTCTTGCCGTCTATTATGTCAAAATAAGTTTTTTCTTCTATTATAGAGCCTATGCTTTTAAGCTCCAGAAGTTGACCCTCCGCCATTCTCATAACAGCTTTTGACAAGATATCTATCATTTTTTGGTTACCATAGTTAGCATACAGATAAAGAGCTTTAGCATAAAGATAATCACCGGTAAGCACTGCTACTTCGGTACCAAAAACCTTGTTTACTGAAGGTTTTCCCCTTCTTGAATCAGCTTTATCTACCACATCATCGTGAAGCAAAGAAGCTATATGTATATACTCTATACCACATCCAAGGGTTATAGCTTTATCAATATCGCCTCCAAGACTCTCCACCAAATAAATCAGCAACAGCGGTCTAATCCTCTTGCCCCCAGCTTCTATAATAGAGTTTCCAGCTTTTAGTATGGTATCTACGGTACTATCCAAATTTTCACTAAGAGCAGTCTCTATCCTATTTCTAACACTATCTAAACCACTTTGCCTCATCATACTGTTATTAGTTTATCATATTTTTATAAAATATTACTCAAGTTAAAATCCTATAAACAATTCTTATATTTTTAGTTTTTTATACTATCAAAATTTAACAGATCCATATATTCCCACTCCCTAAAAGCCATTGCGTATATCTTGTGCTTAGTAAGATAGTTTATGATGTTCTTTTGAAGTCTCAAAGACGCAAATATGGGTATAAGTTTGTAGTCTTTATACTCGTCAAAAAGCTTTCTAAACCTTTCTATCTTGTCATTTTTAAAATCATCTATATAATCTGTCTTTGGTGTTGATTTTACCTCTATAAGGAATACAGTTTTACATTCATCGCTTACTGCTATCACATCAAACTCATCTTGTAAATCATCTTTTATTCTTTCTCTGTTCAAAGATAAGTCTGTTATTTTGCATTTAAAATAGCTTTCTAAAACAGGTCTTGTGGCTGGAAATATGATATCTTCTACTATGGTTCCCAGCTTGTTTGATAAAGCCCCCCATTCTTTATTAAAGCGTTTCCTATCTTCTTCTCTTTCTTTCTTAGCTTTCTCCCATTGCTCATTCCAATATTTCCTATCTTCTTCTCTTTCTTTCTTAGCCTTCTCCCATTGCTCATTCCAATATTTCCTATCTTCTTCTCTTTGCCTATTTACCTCATCTATACTAACTTTTAGCTTATCTATTTCATGTCCTATTCTTTCTATCTCTCGCTCTAATCTTTCTGTGGTATGCTCTAACCTTAAAAGCCCAATAGCAAAATCTTTTAATATATCCCTAATTTCTTCTATCTTATTTTCTAAAGTTTCCATATGTTAAATATAAAATCCTAAAGCGATATGTCAACAATAATCTTGTATAAAGATAATTATCACCTATGGACTTATGTAAACCTCTATATATCCGTTTCCTGATTGAGAACCATCTTGACCGTTACAACTACCTAATAGATAATTGCAATATCCACCTCCTCCGCCACCAGGTGCTCCACTACCACCACCTCCGCCTCCACCATATCCACCTCCTCCGCCACCATCTGCATCACAGCTCTCCCCACCTCCTCCGCCATACCCACCACCAGATTGATTACAAGGATTGCTACCACCATTATAATCACTATTGCCTGCATTACCACCAGCACCGTTACCACCGCCATACCATCCATCTCCACCATAACCTGAACGGTTGTTACCAATACCACCCTGACCAGAACTGCCAGTTCCTCCACCTCCCCCGCCAAACGCATACCAGCCGTCACCTCCCCCACCACCACCAGATATATCTACTATATTAGGATTTGCAGAACCACCAGTAGACAATCCGCTGCCACCGCCGATACCATTACAACCGCCTTTACCACCATACAAAGAATAAAATGCATTTGGCACAGCAGCCGCACCACAGTCGTTATTACCTCCACCATTACCACCTGGACCAGCATAGCCAGCACCACCACCGTTAGAACCTCCTCCTCCACCACCTGCTATAACAAGTGGTACATAGCCTTGATGTGTAAACGGACCACTATAACCAGATGGATTATTTTCAATTGCTACCATAGAAGCTCCACCTCCACCACCAGCATTTCCATTACTACTACCAGAACCACCTACCACATAAAAGAAAGTAATGTTGTTGCCAAAAGTCTGAACAACTGAAGATAAAGACATCTCTAAAGTAGTACTACCCCCCAAACCACCACTGTAAGAAGATGCGCTACCACCTTGTCCCCCAGCAGCTATAACTACAATAGTAGCGCTTGAACAACTGCTTAAAATTTGTTTCAAGTTATATTTTTTACTATTTGAGTGGGGAGAAGTATCATAAATCAAAGTAGTAGACGAAAAGCCAGGACATGGATTACCTCCTCCTCCACCACTACCTCCTCCTCCACCAAGTCCACCCAATGGACCACCCCAGATAGTTACAGGTTGAGCCCCTGAAGGAGGAGTGTTTGATATTACAGGAGTAGGCGTGGTACCAGTGTTACTAAAAACGGCGGCATTTGACATATTTATAGTTATACCTGAAAAAACCATCATACTAGCACCGAAGCTTATTAAATCAGCCAGCAACTCTTTAAGGATAATTTTTTTCATAAAATACCCCTTTGTAAATAGCTACTTTACATCATAAGTATAAAATAAAAATTTTAAATTTCAATGATAAGTTAGATTTTAGATTTCAATAAAAGCCCAGTAGTTCCTATTAGTTCTTCTATATTTTTAACAAGCAAAAGGTTCGGAATGTTTTCTAAGGATTTTTGATACTTTGTAATACATGGTATATTTTGTTTTGAGGCTTTTAAACAAGTAAGAGGTAAGCGCTGAAAATTATCTAAACCATCAAGATACAAAACAAGCTTAGACCTTGCCATAATATCATCAAGATACTCTTCTTTTGTAATAAGAATATCTGGTATATATCTGCTGTTTGATACATGTTCTACTGCAAGCTCTTTTAAAAACCTTGGTTCTTTGAAATTTAACACACCTACATGCAATATATTTTTTGTAAATTTTAAAGCTATATTTCTAATCTCTTGTGCTATAAAGTAATTTAAACTAGCACTGTGATTTATGATATCTTTGTAAAAATCCAAAAATCCTAAATCTTCATAATAAATATCTTTTTTACCCGTTTTATCTTTTATAAAATCAAGCACAAGCTTTTGAATATTTTTAGAAAAGCCGTTTATATAAGAGCTATAAAATTCTTCTACATCAAGCTCTGTTTTTTTGGTGGGGAAATAAGCAGAAGAGGATATTATAAGAAGGTCTACGGTTTTTTCTTCACTATTTAGCGACAATTCTAAACGGCTAAAGTCTATATCAAAATATTTTAAGTTTTGGTGCTTTTTAGAAAGTATATCAAATACACCCTTTTGGGTAGTGTAAAAATCTATATCGGGATAATCTCTTAAAAAGCCTTTAAAAGTATTTAAATAATCATTATCAGAAAAAGGATTTTTGTCTAGTAAAACATTTATCTTGGGTCCAAAAAGGATATTCTTTAGAAAATTAGCATCTTGTTTAAAATAGTCTATAAATTCATCTCCTATAAACCAAATATTTTCTAAGTCTATTTGCTTTTCTTCTAAATTTAACGATGCTAAGTACTTATCAAATATATTTTTATCAAAAGCTGGAAACTCTAAAAAAGTAGCTTCTTCAAAAGAATTCTTAACATAATCTTTAAGATATCCGCTGATATTTTTATTTACAAAACAAAGGGATTTCACATCTGAACCACCTGATATATTTGAGAAAACCGAAAAATCTGGCCTTATATAGGTCTTTTCTATAAATGAGTAAAATCTCGTTATATTTTCATAATCGTCAGTACATTCTAAGTTTGAAAGAGCATATATGTAAGGGTATTTATTTTCTTTTATCAAAAGCCTAAAAGCTTGGTTGTGAGGCGATATCTCTTTAAAAAGAGAATATTCTCCAAAGGTGTTTGTAAAATCAACAGGGTTAGAAGATAAGGTGTTTATATAAAAGTTTTTAAATTCTAAAAGTTCTTCATAAGAATATTCATTTATAAACCTATCAAAAGGCGGCTGATAAATATCCTGTCCTTTGTTTAAAGCTTTTTTCATCCTATCTTTATTAAATACAAAAGAAAAAAATAAAGAATCTTTTTTTAGTTTTTTGGAAAGCTTTCTAATATGCTCTTTATAGTCAAAAGGCTCTTCAGAAGATAAAGATATATCTATCACTAAAGCATGTTCTCGTATGTTTAAAATATCGTAATCTATAATATTTGACTTGATACCAAGATAATATAAAAGCTTTTTAAAGTGTTCGTTTTCTACATATATAAAAGATGGTGATAAAGCGTTTAAAAACATGGAAGCTATCAAGGTTTCATAACCTCTTACTATTAGAATGGGTGTTAAATCTTTATAGGATATAGATTTTTCAAAAAGGGCATTTAAGATAAAACTCATTATAGTTTTTATATGAGGTACAACAGCTAGGGAATTTAAACCAGATTCGTAGTAAAAGCTGATGGGTATGGTAGAAAGCCTGCTAGAAATAGCTTTTGTTGCTTTATATTCTAGCGCAATCTCTGATTCTAAGCTCTTTAAAAGATTTGCATAATTATTTTCTTTGTTTATAGCTTTTAAAAGCTCAAAAAAAGATTCCACCAAAGAATAAGGATTTAGATTTGAAAAACAAGGAGAGAGATTTGTTTGTTTTACAACAGCTTCTGGACACCTAGTAGATACATGAAGATGGCAAGGGCTTGCACACACTTGGCCTTTGTAATTCATTTCCAAGGCTTTTATATAATCTAATCCATAATCATATATGTTTTTAAAGCTTCCTGGTCCAAGAACAACAAGGGTAGGTGTTTTTACAGCAACAGCTATATGAGGCAAAACTGTTTCCACAGATATAAGAAAATCAAGGTTTTTTACATAAGAGGGTAAATGCTGTACGCTTTTTATATAGGTTGATATATCTATGGCTTTTGGTAAATAATTTGGTATTTCTCTTGCATAATCTTTATGTTGAGAAGGATAAGAATAGACTATGGTAAAAAACTTTTGCAGAGGTGCTATAGCATTACAAAATATATCAACCGGCGGCATGCGATGAGGGGAAGAAGCTGAAAAATGAAAACCAAGAATAGGTTTTTTGTAAATTTTCCTATACTCATCAAAAAGATGTTTTATTTCATCGTCTTTTTCTTTGTCTATGTAAACATATGGTATCAAAGCGTTTTTATCTTCTGGAATACCAAAGCCAAAGAGCTTAAAATAGTAAGAGGACACTAAATTTAAATCAAACATGGGCGAGCCCACTAGCATATAAAGGTCTAAAATAGTATCAAAGGATTTTACAAAAGAGAGTTCCAAAGGAGAATAAGCAAACTCATCCACATAAGGACAATCTTTTAAAAGGTTAAAATGCTCTTTAGTTTCAAGGGTAATATGTATATTTTGAAAATTTTCTTTTAAAAACCTTAAAAAAGGCGTAAGCATCAACCCATCTCCAAGAGCTTGCATAGAAAGTATCAAGATTTTTTTGTTGTTAAAATCGTTGGTTTTATCAAACGCCATCTTTAGACTATCCACATACTCTATACTAACACCGGTTTTAACGTAAGATTCGTAAACATCTTTTGGTAAAACGTATAGCTTGTTTGGTAGCATTGTTTTTTTCAAATCTTCTATATAGACTTCTCTTGATACTTTTACTATAACACTCATTATTTATTATCTCAAAGCGTTTAAAACCGATGGGCTTAAATCCACTATGCCAGCTTTTAGTTTTTCCATATATACATCCAACTTATTTTTGCCAAGCCCTTCCCTTCTTATATGGTCTTCTATCTCATAAGAGGATGGTTTATCTTTTCTAATCCACTCTTTTGTACTTACGTCGGGATACATGTATTCGTATATTGGTGTAAGGCCAGCGTATCCTGTAAAATTACATTTCTGACAACCAGTCTCGTTTCTTACTTTTATAGGGAAATCTTGGTTTATAAAATCTCTAAATTCATCTTTGTTTATATAAGGCAACGTCCTTAAAGTAATATCAGTTATATTCCTAGAGGCGTCTTTTATAGGCATATCTATAGAACAATAAGGGCATACGCTTTTTACCAAAACTTGATTAAGGCTAAGTATTAGCATTCTAACAGAGCTTTCATAATCTACGTGAAATATTGAACTAACCGCATCGTAAAATACAAAAGCGGAATTTATATGAAGCGTGGTAAAAACAAGCTGACCTGCAAAGGCAAGCTCTTCTATAGCCTTTGATAGCTCTATTTCATTTCTCCACTCACCTACAAATACTATATCTGGGTCCGCTCTTTTGAAGGCTTTTGTAAAATCTACAAACGTTGATTTAAGTTCTTCCACTTGAGCTTCAAATATTTGAAACTGTGTTATATTTTTGTTTATAATCTGATATTCTACAGGATCTTCTACCGTTAAAACGTTTTTATCCTGTATGGTCGAAAGCATGCTTGCTATAGCCATACTTTTACCAGAGTTTGTTATACCGCTTATCACTATAAGACCGCCTTTTCTACTTATGGCATCCTGTAAAATTTTTATATCCTCTTCCAAATACCCAAGCCTTGATAGATTGCCCTGTATACCCCTTTTTCTTAAAAGTCTCCCTACCACCATCTCATCTTCTAAGTTTGGCATTGGAGCAAACACAAGCCTCACGTCCGTAGATAAATCCTCGTAAGATATTCTTGCGTCTTGGACTTGAGATGATATAGATGGATTGAAAGAGCCTTTTGTATACCTTGAAGCTTGAGTTTTCAAACTTCTTATAAGTTGAATGCCTTGGGTTTTTGGCATAGTCATATTTGGCATCATTGCAAAATCTTTGTTTATTCTAAAAAATACGTAATAGAAATTATCCTTTGGCTTTATGTGAAGGTCAGAAGCATTTCTTGCAAGAGCAGCCTTCACTATATCTTTAAAATCTGTTATCGTTTGAGCTTCTTGTGATATAGCTGCATAATCTCTTTTTATAGCCTCAAATTTAGATATAGAAACAAGATAGTTTTTCTTATCTTTTGTATAAATGGGGATATAGGTTATTATACCCTCATCGGCTATTATTCTATCAGTTTCTATGCTTTTTATAGTAAAATTTACGTTGTATCCATCCTCTGGCTCCAAGGCATAATCCTTAGCTATATCTATAAATAGTTTTACTTGCTCTGGAAACGTTACAAATCCAAGTATATTCAAAACCTTTAAGTCGTGCTCTCCAAGCTCCCTTCTTTTTTGCAAAAATATTTCATACTTTTCTTTTAAAATGCCCTTTACCCTCTCTAAAAAATCTCTGTATACAAACTTGTGAAGTTGAGAGCCATACTCTTCGAAATACTTAGCTTTTGATTCTTCCGTATCTGGTAAACCTTTTACTACTAAATACTCTTTATATTTCATAAAATCTATTATAATATTTTTAAATGGAAAACGTTAAAAGCCATGTAAAAGCTCCTTATGTCGGAATTGTAGTAAAAACTACATCACCGCTATCTTTTGATGTGCTTTTACAAGAAAACGCTTTTGTGCAGTTAGACGACGTGTTGGTTTGTAAATCAAAAACTAAGAAAGACGATGAGGATTTAGAGATAACATTTTACGGAGTTGTGGTAGAGCTAACAAAAAGTCTTGAAGGAGTAGATACCCTTTATCAAGAAATAAAGGCAAAAGAAGGTATAGTACCAGTACATCCAACATATTTAGCAAAGGTCAATGTAAACCGTATAGAGCCTCAGTATTATATTCCACCAAAACCAGGGGATGAAGTTTTTAAAGCTTTTGGTGAAGATAGAGACAAAGGTCTTTTCTTTGATGCTATGGAAACAAGAATACCCGCAGGAGTATCACAGGATGGATTACCCATATATATAAATTATAATTTCATAAATGGAAAAGACGGAGCCCACATATCTATAAGCGGGATGTCTGGGGTAGCTACAAAAACTTCTTATTCGTTATTTTTAATAAACTCTATCATCCAAAAAGCTGAAGGCAAACCTAGATTTGTGATATTCAACGTAAAAGGTAAAGACCTACTGTTTTTAGACAAAGAAAATATAAGATTTAAAGAAGAAGATGCAAAAAAGTTTGAACTAATGGGCTTAGAACCAATGCCCTTTAAAGATGTAGCCTTTTATTGTCCACCAGAAAAAAAAGACGGCGAAGTAGCGATGGGTGGAGCGAGATACGATGTAAACCTATATGGATTTAGCATGAGGGATTTTGCTTCAGAAAGACTTTTAAAATATATGTTTGCAGAAAACGAGCAAGAAATATCAAACCTAAATTTTATAATAGATAAGATTTCAAATAAACTTTATGAACTTTCGAAAGATTCAAAAGATGCCCTAATAGATGATAAAGCGGGTAGAGAAATAAAGGATTTGGAAGATTTATACGAGCTTTTACAAGAAATTTACGACAACCAAAAAGACGAAAAAGAACGGTACTATGCATGGTTTGGTAGAAATACAAGCTCTCAAAGCATAGAAGCTTTTTTAAGGAGATTTGCCTTTGGCATAAGACATATAAAGCTTCTCATCAAACAAGAAGCATCTAAGCATATAAAAAATATTATCAAAGATATAATAGACAACATGCGTACAATAAATGTAATAGACATAAGTGACCTTCATAGTGTAGGCAAGATGTTTGTAGTAGGAACTATGCTTGATAAGATATTTAGACAACGAGAAGAAAGCGGTATATCAGAACCTAAAATTTTTGTGCTTTTAGACGAATTAAATAAATACGCTCCAAAAGAAGGTTGGAGTCCTATAAAAGATACGTTGCTTGATATAGCAGAAAGAGGAAGAAGTTTAGGCGTGATACTAATAGGTGCGCAGCAAACAGCCAGTGAGGTGGAAAAACGCATTATAGCAAACAGTGCCATAAAGGTGGTAGGAAGGCTTGATACAGCAGAATTATCTGGTGAAGAATACGGGTTTCTTTCTAAAAGCCTAAAACAAAGGGTAAGCATGTTGAAGAAAGGCTCTATGATACTTTACCAACCAGATATACCAACCCCAACGATGGTAAATGTACCTATGCCACCATGGGCTACCAGAAAAGAGGAGGCAAAAGATGAAATGTCCGAAAAAATATGTGCTGATATTGATAACGCTTTTAATTAGCTTTATAAGTTTTTCTTTGGCATCCATAATAGATGTAAGAAAAGGTATATATCAAGATAAAGTTAGATACGTATTTGATGTAAAAGATGTAAGCACTTACAAAGTTCATCAAGAAGGTAGGAACATTATTATAGAAATAGGCGATAGAAAATTTATATATACGATGCCATATATCCCTTCCTCAGTAAAAAGCTTTATGCTTCAAAACCCAGAAAGAATAGTTATAGATATCTACAAGCCTATAAAAACACAAAAAGATAGTATATTGAATATAATATCTCCAAAATACGCTTACCTCCTAAAAGACCGTCCAATATCAAAAAATACAGCTTACAATGAAGACCAAGACCCCCTTAGCGTAGTGGACAAAAAATACTTAGAGGCTATAGAAAGTTATCCAAAATCCACCAAGCCATACAAATATATACCACATCCAAAAGGAGTAAAGGTAGTGGTTATAGACCCTGGGCACGGAGGAAAAGACTCCGGTGCTATAGGTATAGGTGGTGTAGAAGAAAAAAATATCGTGTTGGCAATAGGCAAAAAGTTGGATTTCTTCCTAAAACATGACCCTAGATTTAAAGTAATCATGACTAGAGACAAAGATGTATTTATACCACTTCAACAAAGAGCTAGAATAGCTATAGAAAACAGAGCTGATTTGTTTATCAGTATACACTGCAATATGGCACCTGGTCATATAACATGGCCGCATGGTACAAATATATACTTTTTATCAAATCCCGGTATAGATATGAAATACAACGAACTAGTAAACAACGAAGCCTTTGCTCATCTTGTATTTGGCAACGCCGTATATGAACCCAGCATAAGTGCAAGAAAGGTGTTGGCAAGGCTTGCTTTAGATATAACCAAAAATCAAAGCTTTGTTTTCGCCAAAGATTTAGCTTATACGTTGGATAAAGATCTTCATAAGCATGTAGATATACATAATATACACAGAAGAAATTTTGTGGTATTAAGAACACCAGGCATACCATCTGTTTTGGTAGAAACTGGATTTATAAGCAACCCCCACGATGTAAAAGAGCTTACAAACCCATCTTACCAATGGGCTTTTGCAAAAGCCATGTATGAGGCTATAGTAGATTACTTCTTTGGTTCAAACAAAAATGAAGAACCCCAAAACAACATAGCCTTAAAAGGTAGCTAATAAACAATTACCTTGTAAAGACCATCTTGATGTATTATTTTCGTACGTTTTCCTTGGGCTTTTAGTTCTAAGCTGAAACTCAAAGCATCAGAAAAATACTTGAAAGCTCCAGCTTGATAAGTGCCATTTTTCAAATAAATAAATTTATTGGGTTTTTGGGCATTTTTTTGCAATTTAAGCGTTATACTAGAATTCCCTTTGTTTTTTGCTGGATAAGGTATAGTCGGCTTTCTAATAAAAGGTTGTTTTACAATTGGCTTTGAGGTAATTGGTATTGTTGGTTTTCTATATCTTGTAAAGTTTTTATTGGCTGATCTCTTTACTAGTTGTACTTTCTTAATTTTGGTGGTTTTTATATTGTTTGTGAAAGCCTTTTTGGAGTTTGTATCAGCGCTTTGGTGGTTTGGTTTGCTTTTAACGTTTGACATTTGGGCTGAGGTGTTGCTAGCGCTATTTGAATTATCTACGTTGACAGCATTCTGAGCGTTGGTAGGAGTTGGTTTGGCGCTAGCGGGAGTGAGCGTAGGGGTTTGCAACGGTTTTTCATGCTTTACATTTTCTTGGATAAGCTGTTTATTTAAGTTGTTGGTGGATATATTTCTATGCCAAGTGCTATACCAAAGGTAGAATAGCGTAAGTCCCAACACTATTAAAAGTATCGTTATCGCATTTTTTGTATTAAGCATATAAATAATTATATTTAGTTTCTTGGATACTTTACTTACTTTATCAAAGTTGGTATATTAAAATGGTTATTGTTTATGTTAAGGGTTATAAAATTGTTTACTGTAAACTTTGCTCTAAACTTTTCAACAGGTATTAACTTGATGGCAAGTCTAGGGTCGTAAAAAAATATATCTCCGAAAGCGTATGGATAAGAGTACACATAAAGGATGTTGTTTTTTACAAAAAATACTTCCTTAGAAAATCCTCTATACATACCACAGTAAGTGTATAAATAAACTTTTGAAAAACGCTTAGAGTTATCTATCTTTATAATTTTAGCACATTCTATAGCTTTTTTCATACTATATAAAGCATTTGCATAATCATACAATTTTTTAGAATTTTTCATAGTTTTTAGGCTTTTACTAACAACAAAAAAATAAGCTCCAAAAAGCATGCTAAAAAACAACGATATGATGATAATAACTACAAGCACTTCTAAAAGCGTAAAACCTTTTACTTTCAAGGCAAAAATCTCAGCACTTTTAGGTTGTGGTATTTAAGCACCTGATATTTAAAGCCTCCAAGGTGATTTATGGAAGCGCCCTTGTTTTGTTTATCGTTAAAAAGGAAAAAAGAATCTTTCACAAGCTTCTGTTGTCTTTGGTGAAGTTTTATAGCCTCAATCAATAGAGAATAAGCACCAGATATCATAACAGCAAACACTATGAAAGCTGCTAAAGCTTCTAAAAGCGTAAAACCCTTATACCCTGGTATACTTGTATTGCGTGGCATACTTGTAGGGCGTGGCATACTTGCGTTTGAATTATCTTTTAAGGTGCATCGTCCATACATCTATTTTTTTACCATCTGGAGTTTTCGCAAAAAGATCGTAAGGATGGTCTGGAGCTGGAGATATATAGTAAAACTTATGCCCCCAACCATCGGTGGGCACTTTGTCAAGTTCTTGATGCCAATTGTCTGGAATTGGTGGTATTGTAGGCTTTTCTACCAAGGCTTGAAGCCCTTGAGCAGTGGTAGGATACATGCCGGTATCAACATAATACTGTTCTAAAGCTCCTTGGAGGTTTTTAAGCTGGACTTTTGTAGCTTTTAGCTTTGCCTCGCCAATTCTATTTGTGATACGAGGGATTATAATAGCAGATAGTATACCGATTATTACTATTACTACTAAAAGCTCTATAAGGGTAAAACCCTTTTTATAAAACGATATATTGTTATATTGTGTCATGCTTATCACTTCTCCAATATCTTATCATAACACTAAACATAGGAAATTGTATGATGTAAATGGCCAAAATGATAAGACCTATAGGAGCAACAATAGCGTAAAACATTAGGGGCAATATCATAACAATAACCATTGTAGAATAGACAAACCACATGCTTACATCAAAAAAATATTGAAGGTTTAAGGTTCTTTTCCAAATGCCAAAAGATATTAAATCAAACACTCTAGTAAAAGCTTCTATAAAACTATCAGAAGCGTAAACACCAGCATAAACATATGGGGCCACATAAGATATCATAGAAAGTGTAATTACCACAAACGCTAAAGCAAGCCCCATCGATAGATTGTAGCTTACAGCAAAAAAATCGTAATGATTTTTGGTAGCATAAAGTGCCTTCAAAAGCCCACTAAAGTTTAACACCAAAGCTTCGCCTATAAAAATTATAAGAAATACTATAGCATTGCCAAAAAGCATACCTAAAGACTCTTTAAGGTATTCTGTAAAAAACCCTAAAGTTTGTTTTTGTTTTATGGCTTTTTCAAAAGATATAACATCTTTGTTGTCTCTTACAACATGACCTATATTTATTAGAAAAGCGTTTGAAATTATAGTCCAAAATATAGAAAACGAAACGTTTATGAGCACCAAATCCTTGGGAATAAAATTGTCTATCAAAGAAAAAAGAAGTACAAGCGTTATATATACTACAATAGGTCCTGGTTTTTTTACAAGGAAAGCTTGAGTGTAATCAAACAAATTTTTAAAAATCTCCCAAATGCTTAAGTTGTTCATCTATTTTCCCTCCTTAAAACTAAAAGATGGACTTATATACCAAGTACCGTTGTTTTTTATGAGATCTATAGCAGTGTCTTTTGTTTTGCCGTCTTTGTAAAGTACCTCTACTCTAGCGTGGGCTGTGCCACCTAACACTCTTATATCTTCTACTTTTATACTTTTTATATTGTAGGAGTTTAGCTTAACCCATCTTCTAGCCCAAATTTTACCTCTAGAAGATACGGTATCTGGATTCAAAAATTTTATAGCATTCTTAAAATCATTGTTTTCAACATCCTTAATAAAATGTTTTAAAACCATTTCTGGAGTATTGTTGTTTATGGTTTGCGGAGAACAGCTAGAGAAAACAAAAACTAACACCACCATTCCAGATATATAAAAAAATCTATTTCTCATAAGATATATCTTAACATTAGAATATAAAAATTTCATATAATTTTATCAAAACATTAAAGATTTATGACATATAGTCATTGTTTTTTTGGATTTTAAAGGTTATTATTAATAATGATTCTAAATTAAAATTTATTTTAAAGGAGGTAAGGCCTATGAGCAAGGACTTAAAAGGCACAAAGACACTAGAGTGTCTCAAACATGCATTTGCTGGGGAATCCCAGGCAAACAGAAGATATCTATATTTTGCAAGAGAGGCAGATATTCAAGGATATCCTGATGTAGCCAACAACTTTAGAGAAACGGCAGAAGGCGAAACAGGACATGCTTTTGGGCACCTTGACTATCTCAGAAAGTACAACGGCGTAGACCCAGCTACAGACAAGCCAATGTCAACCCTAGAAGAGATGCTAGAGTCGGCAGTAGCAGGTGAAGTCTATGAGTATAGCGAAATGTATCCTGGCTTTGCCAAAACAGCAAGGGAAGAAGGTTTTGACGATATAGCCGCTTGGTTTGAAACCTTGGCAAAAGCTGAAAAATCCCATGCAGGAAGATTCCAAAAAGTATTGGAAAGCGTAAAAGGTTAATAAACAAAAAGCTGGGCTTTTTGCCCAGCTTCTATAAACCAATTTTGTAAGATTTTAATATAACAAGGAGTATATATGTCTGAGTTATCAATAGGTGGATTAAAGGAGTTTAACTTCAACTTAGATGATCCTAAATTTTACGACGAAGAAGCCCTTTATGAGGAAGCCAAAAGGGTTTATTCAAAATGCAAAGACTGCAGAATGTGCGTAAATTTTTGTCCGTCGTTTCCAGCACTTTTTGATGCGGTAGACAAAAAAAACGATAGCATAGAAGCTCTTACAAAAGAAGAGTTAGAAAAACCATTAGAGCTTTGTTTTCACTGCAAGCAATGTTATTTTAAATGCCCATACACACCACCTCACGAGTGGAAACTTGATTTCCCTCACCTATCTTTAAGATATAAAGCTATAAAATTTAAAAAGAAAGGTGCAAGGATCACTGATAAATTAATGCTTGATACCGATTTAGTTGGAAAAATATCCGTACCTTTTTCAAAAATAGCGAACGAAACAATGAATATAAAACCTGTAAGACTTATAATGGAAAAAACTGCAGGCATTGACCAAAGGGCAAAGCTACCCCACATAAATGATAAAACTTTTACAAGTTTTTTGAAGGATAACTTGCTACCAGTCAAAAATCCAGTAAGAAAAGCGGTTTTATTTTACACGTGTTTATTAAATTATAACTTTTTGGAAAAAGGAAAAGCTTTGCTTCACGTACTTTACAAAAACAACATTCATATAGAAGTGCCAGAACAAAATTGCTGTGGTATACCATTTTTTGATATAGGAGATTTAGATAGCTCTATCAAAAAAGCCAAATACAACGTAGACATGATGATAGATTATGTTAGAAATGGATACGATGTGATAGTACCAGTACCCACTTGCGCCTTGCAAATAAAGCATGAGTATCCTCTACTTTTAAGAACCGATGAAGCAAAAGAGATATCAGAAAAAACCTATGAGATAGGTGACTATCTATTTTCTCTAAGCCAAGAAAACCTCTTCAACAAAGACTTTAAAAATCCTATGGGTAAAATAGATTATCACATAGCCTGTCATCTAAAATCTCTAGGTGTTGGCTATAAATCGGCGGCCCTAATGAGAATGATACCAAATACAAAAGTAAGGATAGTAGAGATATGCTCTGGACACGACGGGACCTTTGGCGTTAAAAAAGATACCTTTGATATGGCGATAAACGTAGGAAAGCCTCTTTTTGAAAATATTTTAAACCAAAAAGCAGATTTGGTAGTATCAGATTGTCCCTTGGCTGGAAACTTTATAGAGCTTAACACATCAAGAGCAGTTAAAAGCCCAATAGAAGTATTATCTATGGCCTATGGAGATAGTGTATGAAAAAAGTAGCTTTTGAAGATATACTAAACTTATACGAATACGAAAAGGTAAGACCAGAAAAAGTAAAAGAGCTTTTGGATCTAAAGAAAAAAAGAAGTATATTTTTACAAGATATGTTTCATATATTTTTTGAAAATACATTTAGCGTATGGTTTCAAATACAAGAGATGATTAGGGCTGAGCGCATGGTAAAGGATGAGGATATAAACTTTGAGATAGAAGTTTACAACGATTTAATACCAGAGCAAAATCAGCTTAGCGCCACATTTTTTATAGAAATACCAGACGATGAAAAAAGAAAACTCATGCTAAAAGAACTGGTCGGTATCCATGATAGTATTTTCATATCTTTTAAAGACCATAAGATAAAAGCAAAAGCAAACGAACAAAGCGATATGGATTACAAATTTGGTAAAGCTGCCACAATACATTTTATAAAATTCGATTTTGATAATCTTCAAAAAGAGCTTTTCAAAAATGAAAAGGCTTTCATAGAAATAGAGCACAAAGATATTAAGATAAAGCAAGAGATAACACAAGAAATAAAAGAAGAGCTTGTAAAAGACCTATACAGCGAATGATGGTTATCATTGTATTTTAGGTTAACTAGCTATAGATTTATAGCATGAAAGGAATTAGTTTATACATACTAACTTTGGTGTTTGGATTGGTCTTTTCTTTGTCAGGCTTTGGAGAGCCTCTAAATGTTGTATTGGATTTTCATAATCCCAAAAGCCTAAAAATGGTAAACAATATTTTAGAGCATACCTCAAAAAACAAGGAAGCTCATGTGGTAGTAGAAATTTGGGGCCCTACTATCAAGTATATGCTTAAAAACTCAAAAGAAGAGAAAGCTTTTGAGCGTTTTGTAAAGAATAGCAAAGGACGTATTACGTTTCACGTATGTGAGAACACCATGAAAAAATTTCACATCACAAAAAACATGATGGGAAGCTTTGCAAAACCTGTTAAAGGCGCCCTTGTAGATATAAACAAACTTGAGAAAGAAGGCTTTATCTATATAAAACCATAATATTAAACTAAGTCTTTAAATTGTTTTCTAAGTAGCCCTAGTTTTTCTTCTAGGGCTTTTATGTGAAATTCTATATCTTTACTCTTACCAGTAATTCTGTTGATAATTTTATCTCTTTCTCGTTTTAAATCTATTATTTTTATCTGGGTATCCTCTATTTCTTTTAGTATGTTAAGCCTTTTATTAGACTTTTCCTCCATCATTTTTCTTATCTTCTCTTGAGTAATATTTTGGTTAATCTCATCCGCTAAGTTAGGAACTTTCAAAGCCTTTGTAAAATGCTTGATAAAATTGTAAAGTCTCTGCATCTCCAAAAGGCTATCAAACAGATCGTTTATATACTTCAATTCCTCCTCAGATACATGTTCAGCATCAATAAATTGCTCTTTGATAGAGTCTATCATCATAATACTAGAGGCCCTAATGTAAGAACCGTACAAATTCTCTTTAATTCCTATAAGTACCTTTTTTAACTCTAAAACTGGAATATCGTCATCTAGTTTTAATATGTTGTCAAAAATATCTATATCTTTGAGTTGAGCAGTTACTTTCTCATTAAACAAAGCACTAGCTTCTTTAACAACCTTTATCAAATCAAACAAAGTTATATGTGAACTTTGCTTTATTAATTTTATAAGCAATAAATCAATATCAAAGTCTGTCATAACCCTCCTCCTTTACTTACTCTCTTCTAAAAGCTTTAAAAACTCCTCTTCGTTCATGGTTTTAACACCAAGCATAGTTGCCTTCCGTAGTTTGGTACTGCCTGGGTCTTGTCCCACCACAAGGTAAGAAGTGTGATGAGTTACGCTATCAGAAGTGCTAGCTCCCAAAGACTCTACCATTTGTTTAGCCGCCTCTCTGGTACAACAAGAAAGGGTGCCTGTAAAAACAAATTGAAAACCGGCTAGCTTATTAGACTTTGCCTCAGAAATCTCTTTCAATAGCACGCCGGCCTCTTCTAGTCTTTTTACTATGTTTATATTTTGCTCTAAGCTAAAAAACTCTTTTATGCTTCTTGCCACTATATCACCTATATCTTCTATATTTCTTAAATCGTCTTCTGAAGCTTTTACAATATTCCATATATCTTTATAGTAAGAAGCTAGTTTTTTAGCAGTGGTAAGACCCACATACCTTATTCCAAGACCGTAAAGCACCCTCGCAAGACCTCTTCTTTTAGAAGCTTCTATGGCATCTATGAGATTTTGAGCAGATTTTTTGGCAAACCTTGGAAGTCTTACAAGGTCGGAAAATTTTAGATAATAAAGATCAGCTATATTCCTAACAAGCTTCGCATCGTATAAAAGTTGAGCTACGGCCTCACCAAGACCTTTTATGTCCATAGCATCTTTTGATGCAAAATGCCTAATCCTTAAAACCACTTGAGCTGGACATGATATATTTACACAACGCCAAGCCACTTCCCCTGGTGTTTTTACTAGCTTAGAACCACAAGAAGGGCAATACTCTGGAAAAACTATTGGCTTAGCGTCTTTTGGTCTTGCCTCTTTTACAACACTTACCACATACGGTATCACCTCACCAGCTCTTTCTATAATCACCGTATCCTTTATATGAATATCTTTTTCTCTTATAAAATCCTCGTTAAACAAAGAAACGCTAGATATCGTGACACCACCCAAAGATACTGGTTCTAACTTTGCCACAGGAGTTATATTGCCTACCCTTCCAACGCTAAATATCACATCTAAGATAACGGTGGTAGCTTGTTTTGCCTTAAATTTAAAAGCCGTAGCCCATCTTGGTGCATGGGATGTAAAGCCTAACTCATCGTAAAGCGATATATCGTTTACTTTTATAACCATGCCATCTATTTCATAAGGAAGAGCATCTCTTTTGGCTTCAAAATATTTACAGTAATCAATAACCTCTTCAATATTTTTACAAAGCTTCATATCCAAAAATGGTGTTTTAAAACCAAGTTCGTGAAGCATCTTAATGGCTTCGTAATGAGTTTTTGGCATGGCAGTACTTGGCTCTACGTAAGTAATCTGATAAACTAAAGCAGTTAGAGGCCTTTTAGCCACTTCCTGAGGGTCTTGAAGCCTTATAGAACCAGCTGCTAAATTTCTTGGATTTGCATAGGGTGGAAGGTTGTCTGAGATTCTCTCTTCGTTTATCTTTTTAAAATCTTCCTTGTTTATTATCACTTCTCCTCTTATTTCTAAAAGCCTTATACCTTGTTTTGAAAAAGATGCCCTAAGAGGAATGGTTTTTATAGTTTTTAAGTTTTTAGTAATATCTTCACCTACTTCGCCATCTCCTCTGGTAGCTCCTCGTACAAAAAGATCATTTTCATATAAAAGCGATATTCCAGCACCGTCATATTTTGGTTCAACACAGTACTCGATATGGTCTTTCCCGCTTAATTCTTTTACCCTTCTGTCAAAATCTTTCAAATCATCTTCGTTGTAAGTGTTGTCTAAAGAAAGCATCGGAGCTAAATGCTTTACCTGAGGAAACGTGCTTGATATATCAGAAGATACTCTTTGGGTCGGAGAGTCTGGAGTTATCAAATCAGGATAAGCCTCTTCTATACTTTTGAGAAATTTGTACAAAGCGTCGTATTCTGAGTCAGATATGACAGGTTGGTTCAAGACATAATATCTATAATCGTGGTAGTTTATAAGCTCTTTTAGCGTATCAACTATCTTTGTGGCTTCTTCTTTTGAAAGTTTAGGGGGATGTTTGTCTGGGGAAAGGTTATAAGTTTTTAATATCTCCTTTGTTTTGTCTATAAAAAACTTGTCGTTCATAGATGCTGTTTGTAAGCTTTTAACGTATTTAAAAGAAGGGTAGCCACTGTCATAGGTCCAACACCACCCGGGACTGGTGTTATAAAAGAAGCTTTTTGAGACACGCTCTCAAAATCCACATCTCCTACTATCTTGCCGTTTACCTTTGAGATGCCAACATCTATCACCACAGCACCCTCTTTCACCATAAAATCCTTTATAAGAAAAGGCACTCCTGTAGCCGATACCAATATATCGGCGTTTTTAGTGTATTCTAAAATATCTTTTGTATATTTATGACAAACGCTCACCGTTGCATCGTAAGAAAGCATAAGCATAGAAAGAGGTTTTCCCACTATGAACCCAGCTCCCACTATACACACGTTTTTACCTTTTACATCTATATTGTATTCATCCAATAAAAGCTTAATACCAAGAGGTGTGCAAGGAATAAAAGCCTTTTCTATATCTCCAGAAAAGAGTTTACCCATGTTGTTGGGATGAAAACCGTCCACATCCTTTAAAGGATCTATAGCATCAATCACTTTATGCATGGATATATGAGAAGGTAGCGGTAGCTGTACCAAAATACCATCTACATCCTCTTGCTCATTTAATCGCTTTATATGGTCTAACAACATGCTTTCATCAACATCTTTTTCAAACATATCAAGCTGTGAGCTAAAACCAACATCTGCACAAGCCTGCACCTTATTTTTCACATAAACTAGGCTAGCTGGGTCATCTCCAACCAATACCACCACAAGCTTTGGCTTTCTACCAAAGTGTTTCACCTCTTCTTTTATACTATGTTTTATCTTTTTTGCTAAAGCTTTTCCATCCAATATGTTCATATGCTTTTGACTTCCTCTATATCTATATTTAAATCTAAATTATCATTTTTTATTTCTAATTTTTTATAATAACCGTCCTTTGATCTGTCTTTGAAGTATACGCTAATCTCTTTTGTGCCATCTGGTTTTAAAATATCCATTTTATAAAGTTTACCATCTTTCACGTAAACCATTTTTTTATAAACGCTATTTCCACCTTTGTATACTGTATAACCATCTTTACAAGATATTTCATCTTCTTTATCTATTACATCTCCGTAAATAAGTTTAGACAAGTCTATTGGAATGTTTACACAACCACCGCCAAAGCATAGATTGTTTTTAAAATTAAGATTTCCTATAAAAGTCTCTAACGTATAATCGTTTTTAGCTTTTACCAAAGAAATAGGATATTTTAAAATACCGTAAGAAACATAAATCTTAGCTCTAAAATTTTGTGGTATAGAAATGCTTTCTTTCTGATAAGGTTTGCATTTTGTAATAGGAGCGCAAGAGTATGTTAAAAGCCCAATACATAGTAGAAAAAATAGCTTTTTCATAAACCTCTTAACTCTATAGAAGAAGCGTGAGCATGAAGACCCTCTGACTTTGCTAAATTGTAAGCATGATGTTTTACTTTATCAAAACCTTTTTTAGATACAAAAAGTATAGATGAGCGCTTTACGAAATCATAAACTCCAAGAGCAGAAGAAAATCTGGCACTTCTGCCTGTTGGTAGTGTGTGGTTTGGCCCAAGGCAGTAATCTCCCAACGCTTCTACAGTATATTCACCTAAGAATATAGCTCCGGCGTTTTTTATAAACCCTAAAAGCTCAAAAGGATTTTCCGTGTTTATTTCAAGGTGTTCTGGAGCTATTACATTAGCTAACTCACAGGCTTTTTCTAAATTTTTGACTATAAAAATAGCTCCGTAATTTTCTATTGATTTTGAAGCGATATCTTTTCTTTCTAAGTGAGTTAAAAAATTCTCTATTTCTTTTGCTACACTGTAAGCTAAATCTTCGCAGTTTGTCACCAAAACAGCGCTTGCAAGCTCATCATGTTCAGCTTGAGAAAGCATATCCATAGCTACGAAGGTAGGGTCTGCACTAGCATCAGCTATTATAAGGACTTCAGATGGACCCGCTATCATGTCTATACCTACTATTCCGTATACTAACCTTTTAGCAGTGGCTACATAAATATTACCAGGCCCTACTATCTTCTCTACGGGTGGCACTGTCTCAGTACCATAGGCTAAAGCAGCTATACTTTGAGCCCCACCTATTCTAAAAACCCTATCTATACCACAAATATAAGCTGCTGCTAAAACCTCTTTAGTGGGCTTTGGACATACCATATATATATGTGGTACACCAGCCACCTTAGCCGGAACTGCATTCATGATAACCGACGAAGGATAAGCGGCTTTACCACCTGGCACATAAAGCCCAGCACTTTCTACAGGCAAAACCCTCTGCCCTAAAATGATGCCTTCTTCTTCTACGATAAAAGATTTTTCTTTTTGATTTTCGTGAAATTTATAAACTCTTTCGTAGGCAATCTCAATAGCTTCTCTTGTTTTATCATCTATGGTATCGTAAGCTTCTTTCAAAGCCGCTTTAGGTATTTCTATACCATCTTGCCTAAGATCTATGTTGTCAAACTCTAAAGCGTATCTGTAAAGTGCTTCATCTTTATATTTGATGACATTGTCTATAATGTCTCTTACTTTATCCAAATAGTTTTGTTCAAAAACCTTGGCTCTATTTAAAATATTTTCAAGGGTTTTGGAGCTTTTAAAATCTTTGTTTGTAAAATCTTCAATAGCTATCATAACATATATTCTATCAAATTTTTCCTAAAAGCATAAAAATAAAATTATAAAATTTATAAAATTGGTATAATAATTAACTATGTACTATATATTGCTGCTCATACCAACTATAGTATATATACTTGTATTTTTTTACAACCATAAAAGCCCAGAATTGTTAGGGTTGCCGTTTTTTTACTGGTTTCAAATACTTATGCTTATAATAACATCATTGTTTTACGCCTTGGCAGTGTTTTGGAGCAAAGACGATGGTTAGTATAACAGTTTTTGTAACACTTTTTATAGTATTTTCATATCTTGGTTTAAAGGGAAAAGATTTTAGGGCAGGAGATTTAGATTTGCTTCACGAGTGGGCTTTGGGTGGACAAAAGTTTGGGGCATGGCTCTTATGGTTTTTGATAGGAGCTGATCTTTTTACCGCTTACACATTTATAGCTGTACCATCTGGGCTTTTCGCAAAAGGACCCGTATTTTTCTTCGCAGTACCTTATGTAGCAATGGGATTTGGAGTAGCATTGGCAGTAATGCCAAAATTTTTCACAGTTTCAAAGGAAAAATGCCATATAACAGCCGTAGATTTCGTAAAAGATAGATACAATTCTAAAGCTCTAGCTATCACAATAGCGTTGGTAGGCATATTGGCTGAGCTTCCATACATAGCACTTCAAATAGTCGGAATGAAGGTGGTACTAGCTACTCTTTTGATGCAGTTTAAAGACATAAATCAAAACCTTCTAAATGAGATTTCCCTTAGTATAGCATTTTTAATACTATCTTGGTTTACTTACAAATCAGGACTTAGAGGAGCTACTTTAACAGCGGTTTTAAAAGATTTTTTGATACTTGGGACAGTGGTTGTTTTGATTGTTTACATACCACTTCATTATCATGGGTTTTATCAAGCTTTTCATATAAAAAAAGAGTACACAAGCTTAAATCCAAAGCTCATAAGTGCGTACATAAGCTTATCCGTGATGAGTGCATTGGCGCTATTTTTGTATCCACACGCCATTACAGGATGTCTTAGTTCTAGCGATGTAAAGGTGTTAAAAAAATCCATAGCATTTTTACCTATATACGGTATAGGCCTTGCGGTGCTGGCACTTTTTGGTGTTTTGATATATGAAGTAAAACCTGCTATGGATATGCTAAACCATATACCGCCCACTGCAAGGGGTTCTTTTGTGGTACCGGTTTTAATAATATCAACAATGCCTCAGTGGTTTAGCGGTGTAGCGCTTCTTGGTATATTTATAGGTGGTTTAGTACCAGCTTCTATAATGGCCATAGCTAGTTCAAACCTTATGGTAAACATCTTGAGAGAGCTAAAGCTTTCAAATTCTTCTAATGAAACAAAACTTGCAAAATGGTTCTCTTTCTTATTTAAACTTATACCCCTTGTATTTGTGTTTTTAGTACCGCCCACTTTTGCAATAGCTCTACAGCTAATAGGAGGCATTATCGTACTTCAGACGCTTCCTTCTATCTTTCTTGGGCTTTTCATAAAAAACTTAAACAAAGAAAGCTTGCTCATAGGTCTTTTAGCCGGCATAGCAGTAGGTATATACGAGTTAGAAGCGGTAAATCATTTTGGTCTTATACAGAATGTTTTAATGCCCACAAGCTTAGGTCCTATCTTTATAGGAGTAGTAGCCTTAGGGGTAAATCTTTCTATAGTAGCCCTTGGCTCTATTTATCAATACATTTTCCGCAAAAGCTCTCAATAGGGCATATATTACAAAGAGGTTTTTGGGGTTTACAAATACGCTGACCAAGCGATACCAAATATCTATTTATTTCAATCCAGTATTTCTTAGGTAATATTTCCCTTAATATTTTTTCGGTTTGCTCTGGAGTTTTAGTTTTTATAAGACACCATCTGTTGGTAATACGGTGCACATGAATATCCACACATATAGCTGGTAGACCAAAGCCTTCTGCTAGCACCAAATTTGCCACTTTAAGGCCAACGCCAGGCAATTTCATAAGCTCTTCTTGGGTATTGGGTATAGCACCGTCGTATTTTTTCAATACAATATCTGCCAATATTTTTAAGTTTTTGGCTTTTGTATTGTAAAAACCAACACCGTATATAAGTTGTTTTAACACTTCCTCATCTGTATTGTACAAATCCTTTATAGATTTTATTTTAGAGAAAAATCTCTCACAGACTTTTGAAGTAGTTTCATCCTTTGTTCTAGTGGATAAAAGAGCACACACAAGCACTCTAAAGGGGTCTTTTGTGGTTTGAGCTACAAGCGTTACGACAGGAGCATGGTTTTCTTCGTAATCTTTTTTTAAAAGCCTAAATACTTTTGACAAATCCCCTTTTTTCACTTATAAATAAGCTCTACGTATTTTTTAGTATCAGATATTTCTGGCAGCGGTGGTGGATTTTCCATGTCGTACCCTATAAGGTAATACCAATCATCAAATATGTTGTGATCTTTATTTTCTATAAAAAATCTCATCTTTTTCGCTAAGTCCTCTGGGTCCCCGCACTCCAATATGTAGTTTTTAAGCTTTTCATCTTGGTCTTTATAGCTGTTTATATTAAAAACCTTAAACTTATTTTTCATATAATTTAAACTATCTTCTGACAAGTAATATCTATTTATATGCTTTAACTTTTGACTTATATCTTCGTTAAGGAGCTTTCTATTAAACATCATCTCTTCGTTAAACTTTTCAAAAATATCAGAATGCCTACCCTTAGTCCACATCTGCATTACCCCTCTTTGTGAAGTTTCACCAAAAGCCGTGGTAGGACCAGCCGCCCAGATGTGTGGGTTTATGTGTATATGTATCTCGTCGCATATACTATCTAATTGAGCATGTGTATATATACCCATCACTCTAACATGAGATTTTATAAATTTATCTTTAAAAAGGCTTAGCATAAAATATTTATAGTTTGGGTTTATCTCTGGATTTCCGTATAGTCTTACTTCAAATTTACCTTCTAAATCTCTCAAATAATCCAAAGCTTTTAATATAATATGATGACCCTTTGTTACTTGCCAATTTGATAAGAAGGCAAAAATTGTTTTCTCTCTTGGTTTTGAGTATTTTAACCTTGCTTTTTCTATTATTTCTTTTGTTTTTTTCTCATCTCTTTGGTTTGTAGCAAAACCTTGCTCTGGCAAAACCAAGTTCATTATATTGTCTGGTTTTACTCCAAAATCTAAAACAGCAAAAGTTCCGTAAACTCCGTTTGATATGTTTAAGTCTATTATATCTTCCATAAGGTATTTGCCGTAATCAAGTCTTCTTTTCATCTCCACAGCCACTACTTTTTTCTGAGATTCTGTAAGGTTTAGACCCATCATAACGTTGTATTCTTCCACAAATCTTTCCGGTGTAAACTCATCTTGAGCTATACATTGAAAATGATTTTGCTCGTACTTGTAAGTGGAAAACATGTGCCAAGAGGGCTCTAAGATATACATAGAATGCATAGTGCTTAAAACGTTGTATCCCAGTTGTTTTGTTTTTTCTATTATAGAAAGGGGCATAATAGATTGAAAATGTATAAAATCCCAATCTGGTTTCATGGCTAGGAATTTAAACCAAATCTGAGTGGTAGGCTCTTCATAAACCTCTGTCATAGGTGAGTAACCATGTTGATATAAAAACCAATCCTTTCTGGTAAAAATGTTGTAGGTTATACCATCGTACTGGGCGTTTAAAAGATCAAACTCGTTTTGCTTACCTATCATAAAAGGTGGTAATATTGTAAAAACCTCTACATGATGTCCTAAAGTTTTCAGATTTTTGGCAAGTATATATATGTGTTTATCTTCACCACTTTGTGGTTCAGAAGGTGGAGCCCAACCTACCAATAAAACTCTCATAAGCTCTCCTTATTGTTTAGTATTTAAAAGTACCATTTAAAACCTTTTGATAAAAGTTAGGTGGCAAGAAGGCGTTTTTGTGAATCTCGTCGGAATAAAACCTTGTTTCTACATCCACGTCCCTTGATATTTCTCTTGGATTATAAACCTTAGAACCTACCGAAAAGGTCCACCAATAACCAGCATAAACTGGTATAACGGTAGTATAAAGGTCTACTATTGGAAAGCTCTTTTTTAGGGCTTTTTGAAAACGAACCACTATATCAAGATGATAATGCAAAGATTCTGATTGACCAACGTATATACCATCTTCTTTCAAAGCCTCAAACACGTATTTAAAAAATTCTTCAGTAGTTAAAACGTGCGCAAAGCCAACAGGGTCCGTCGAATCTACTATAATGATATCAAACTCATTTTTATAATCTTGAATATATTTAAATCCATCTTCGTTTAGAATAATAGCCCTTGGGTCATCCATTGAACAAGCCACGGTTGGAAAAAACTTTTTAGACACTTCTACCACATCTTTATCAATATCAACAAGCACAGCTTTTTTCACAGATTTATGCTTTAACACCTCTCTTAGAATACCACCATCTCCTCCACCTATTATAAGTACATTTTCTGGGTTTTTATGGGCAAACATCACAGGATGGGTAAGCATCTCATGATAAAAAAACTCATTTTTTTCTGTAAACTGCACAACACCGTCTAATATTAGCATTTTTCCAAAATAGTGAGATTCTACCACTTGAATTTCTTGATATTTAGATTTACCCTCATAGAGGATTTTACTAATGCCATAACAATGTCTTATAGGTGCATATGGGTCTCTCTCCATAAAATACACATCTTTCATAGTTTCTTCTCCTCTCTAAACAAGTTTTATTCAAATTATAGCATGTTTTTTATCCTAACTATAGCTTCTTTTAACTGGTTTATGTCTTTTGCAAAAGAAAACCTTACAAAGTTATCCGTTTGATTGGTACCAAAATCTATCCCTGGTGTGATGGCAACTTTTGTTTTATCAAAGATAAAATCGCAAAACTCTTTTGATTTCATACCGTATTTCGATATATTTGCCCATATGTAAAAAGCTCCCTCTGGTTTCACTGGGATATCAAAGATATTTTTTAGTTCGTTGTATAAAAAATCCCTTCTTTGTTTGAAAGTATTCACTACAAAGCTAAGATAATCATAATCAAAAGCCTCTAAGGCAGCGTATTGAGATAATGTAGGAGCACTTATAAACATATTTTGAGAAAGCCTTTCAAAGCTCTCTACATATTTTTCTGGGACTATCATCCAGCCTATTCTAAACCCTGGCATACAAAAAAACTTAGAGAAGCTGTTTACAACAAACACGTTATCATCAAAAGAAAGAGCTGTCTTGATGCTTTTGTCATAAACAAGACCATGGTATATCTCATCACATACAAACACCTTGTTATTTTTACGGCAAAATTCAACGACATCTTTTAAATTAGATTCATCGTAAACAACGCCCGTTGGATTTGAAACAGATGATATTAAAAGTAGATCAAAGTCTAAACCTTCCAAATGTTCTTTCGTTACTTGAAAGCTCGTATCCTTAAAAACTGGTATTTTTACAACGCTTTTATCAAAAGCGTAAGCTATGTTTTCATAACATGGATATCCTGGGTCTTGCAAAGCAACTTTTTTTCCTTCTAAAAGCCCAAACACCAAAGAAAACCCACCTGAAGAACCAGTAGTAATTATTATTCTTTCGGGCGATATATCTACGTTGTAAAAATATTTATAATGCTTTGCAATAGCTTCTCTTAAAGCACTTAGCCCCTTTGCTTCGGTATACCCAAAATATCCTTTTTCCAAAGTGCTATTTATAGCCTCTAAAACTTTTGGAGAAGGAGCTAAATCTGGCTCACCAATCTCAAGATGTATAGCATTCTCAAAAGATGATGCTTTTTTAAGTATATCCATTACGATGAATGGTTTTATATTCTTAAACATTTAAATAATCTTTTATCTGCTTGGTAATAGCTGTAATATCTTTTTCTTTAAAAATACCAGAGCCTATTACAAAAATATCCACATAATCCTTCACAAGATGGAGATTTTGAAGCTTCAAGCCGCCATCCATCTCTATAAGACAGTTTAAACCCTTTTCTAAAATCTTTTGCTTTAGGCTTTTAGCACGAATAACTGAGCGCTCTATAAAACTCTGCCCTCCAAAACCTGGATTTACAGACATAACAAGGATATAATCAGCATAATAGATTATCTCATCAATAGCATCTAAAGAAGTACCGGGATTTATCGCAACACCAGCCTTGGCATCTAAATGTTTTATAAGCTCAATAGTTCTATGTATATGAGGGACATTTTCTATATGAACAGATACCATAGAGGCGCCGGATTCCACAAAATCTTTTATATAAGCGTCTGGGTTGTTTATCATAAGGTGAGCATCAAAAATAACATCTGGAAGCTTTTCTTTTAAACATTCTAAAACATAAGGTCCAACTGTGATATTTGGTACAAACGCACCATCCATTACATCAAAGTGGATTATATCAGCACCACCTTTCAAAGTGGCCTCTATGTCTTTTCCAAGATTCCAAAAATCAGCAGAAAGTATAGAGGGGGCAAGATATTTCATTTTTCTGTGATGGTTTCATCCACCTTCATACCAAAATGTCTTCCTTCTTGCTCTATATATCCCAATATCTTATCACCTTTTTTCAAATCCACCACAGATATAAGTTCTCCTGAGGGTGTCACAAGTCTTATAGTCTCTGCGTTTTGAAGCACTGCTGATATTTTTTTACCGTTTGAAATGGCTTCTACTAAAAGCATAGGCCTTCTTTCTATTTTTGCTCTTCCTACATAAACAACTCTGCCATTGCCATCTTTATCATAAGCCATTACAGGTTTCCCAGCTTCTGCTTCACATAAATATATAGTCTTGTTGCTTGGGGTTCTTATATACATATGGACCGCACCAGCATTTACTCTAAATGGTCTTGAAGCCACGTAAGGGTTTTCTTCGGTTTCAGCAGCTACCAAAAGCATACCACCAGAAGAGTTGCCCACCAGCATACCTTCTCCCTTTTTTAATATAGAAGTGGTATCCACACATACCCTATCTCCCATGCCTACTGGCAACACTCTTAAAATTTCAGCTTCTACAAGATTTAACTTCTCTTTTGGCTCTACTACATTGGATATCTTTTTTATAAGGTTTAAATCCGGATTCTTTAAAACGACGCCTTTAACTCCTTTTTCCAATATATTTATAGCAGTTTTAGCCTCTTCTTCAGATTTTACTATCACATATACATCTTCTTTTTGAGCTATGATGTTCTCCAAAGGAATTATAGTCCAGTCCGTGGTTTCTACTAACACTTTCTTTGGGGATTTTGCGGCTCTTATCTCATCGTCTTTATTTAAAATCTTTATATACTCTATGTCTTTTCCCAACAACAACGTATCTACCTTCCCAAGCCTTGACACATTTTGAGCTTCTTCAGGATTATCCACTATTATAGCTTTAACACCTGATTCTAAAGCCGTAGTAATAGCGTTTTTGTCTTTGGACCAAAGCAAAAATTCTTTCTCTTTCATAGGATTATTTTAACATATCAAAGGTTGTTGTATAAGTTTTTGTTTATATCTATCTTAGCATGCTCCCTTAAATCCTTTATAAGGTAATTCATCGAAATATTCGCTTTTACGCTTATAAGTTGTGAAAAGGTTTCTTGAGAGTTAGCGTTTTTACCTTGAGTTCTTGAGTCTATCTCCATTATAACGTATGCAGTTCCATTTGAAGAAACATAAGGGCCAAAAAATGCTGGGGTTTTAGCAGTTATAATAGGTACTATATCTGAAGATTTGATGTCAACCATGGTGGATATCTTAGATAAAGATAGGTTGTTAAAAGCGACAGGTTTTATATTTACAGGTTTTTTAGCTTTTAAATCCTCATAAATCTTTTTCGCAAAATCTTTTAAAGCCATTATTTTTTTCTCCATTACAAGATCCTGAATAACTTGATTTTTCACTTCAGCTAAGGGTAAGATAGAAGAAGTTTTGGTATTTTGATAAGTAAATATATAGATTTGATTACCAACGTTACCCACCAAAACAGGATTTTGCGGATTAAGAGCCTTCACCACAGCAGCAAAAGATTTTGACATCGTTTTTTCGTCAAATGGTTTAAATCCCGGTGGTATTTTGCCAGATTTAAGAGTCATATAAATTTCTCTTGCTTTATTTTTATCAGTTGTCTCCCAATATATTATAGAAGAGGGATTTATAGCTTTAAACTCCTCTTTATGAGAGTTGTAATAATTTTCTATCTCTTGCTCCGTAGGTTTATAATTTATATTTACAGAGTTCGGGTCCACTATGTAAGCTTTCCCAGACAACAATGTATTGTTTATCATATTAGCTTCGTCAAGCTCCATATCGCTAACATAAGAAGCGTTGGTTATAAAAAGCGTATATTTTTGTATGGTAAGCTGCTTTTTTATATAAGACTCGTAAGTCTCTGGAGTATAACCAGCCTCTGCCAATACAGCCTTATACCTTTCAAAGTTAAACTTACCATTAACCTGAAAAGATGGATCTTGTGATATTATATCTGCTACTTCTTTATCGGATACCACAAACCCCTCCTTCTTTGCCTCTTTATAAAGAAGCTCATCGTCTATTAAGGAGTTTAAAATTTCTTGTTTTAAAAGTGGAGTCATCTGCTTGTTTGTTCTTATCGCCACCCTTCTAAAATCTACTATACTTATACAACTACCGTCTACGGTGGCTACACAGTCTGCAGATTTGTGAAACAAAGACGTTATATTGCCAGCGGCGAAATTCCAAAGGAAAAATGCTGCAGTAACTATACCTGATAAAATAGCGAACGTTTCCTTGTGTTTTCTTATAAACTCAAACATACTAACATTATACTACCATTTTTATTTTGTTTTAGGGCTTTTTGTCGGAGCACTCAACTTATCTTTTAAAAGTACTTTTCTAATAAGATAAGTTTGCAAGAAACTGAGTATGTTGTTTATAGTCCAATATATAACTAAAGCCGCTGGAAACGAAGCAAACAAAAACACAAAAAATATGGAGCTTATATACATAACCGAGTTTTGCCTAGGGTCCGGATTTGGTGTAAGCCTCAAAGACATAATCATCGTTATACCCATCAAAATAGGCAAAATATAATATGGGTCTTTCTGGGTTAAATCGTGAATCCACAAGAAGTGAGCTAACTTTAAATCAGCAGTTATGACGATAACCTTGTAAAGGGAGAAAAATATAGGTATTTGAACAAGTATAGGCAAACACCCAGAGGCTGGGTTAAAGCCTACCTCTTTGTAGAGCTTCATAATTTCTTCCTGCATCTTCACTGGGTCGTCTTTATACTTTTCTTTGATTTTTTCCATTTTTGGAGCTACTTCAGACAATTTTGACATTGATAACGTTGATTTATAATTTAACGGGAAAAATAGTATTCTTATTATAAGCGTTAAAACAAAGATAGATATTATCCAGTTTCCAGTTTTTATGTAGATAAAATATAAAAATTTAAACAAAGGCTCTACCACTATCCTAAAATCACCAAAATCAAGAACGTCGGTAAGACCAGCTTTTTTAAGCCAATCGTATTCTTTTGGTCCAAAAAACATCAAAGCTTTACCGTCGAAAGACGCAAGCATAAGCGTAAAATCTTCTTTTCCTAACCTCTCTTTATATATTTGGATAGAGTTTATATGACCCTTTATACCTTGAAAGAAAAACCTGCTTTCTTCACCAGCAAAGGATATATTTCCAGTAATTACCTTGTAGGTTTTTATATCGTCGTTATCTAACCTTTTAACATTTCCGTTTATATTAAAAACAGGTCCTTGATGGGTGTGCAAATCTTCTTCGTTGAGGTTGTTGCCAATCATTACGAAATAAGGCTTATCATACCCAGATAAACTTATATTAATATAAGATATAAACCCTTCTTTATCAAAATGAACATCCTTCTCGACTTTTATATTTGGTAAACTTAGTGTCATCCTTACATCATCTTTATCTACGGAAATATTATAATTATCAAAGTTTATCGCCTGGTCAAGAGAAGAGTCCCCTGTGTATATCTCTAAAGGAAATATCTTCAAAGCATACTCTTGTGGTGTTATAAGGTTTTGTTTAAAATTTTTTATGTAGTAATAAACTATCCTACCGCCGCTATACGAAAACTTAACATCAGCATCTTTTAAGTGCAACAGCACACCGTTGTTAACATTCAAACTCCCTCTTTGACCATTCAAAAGAAGGTTTATGCCACCTTGATAATTGTAAGTTATATTGGTAGGTTTTTCTTTAGCTTCAACATTTGATGTCTTGTTTATCTGTGTTGGCTTTGGGCTTTTAAAAAAATATTCAGATATATATTGATAAGCCACTATAGTAATAGATACAGCAAAAAATACAACTATCAGCCTCTTTAAATCAACCTGTTCCATCAGGGATAATCTACACCGCCCCTGTTCCAGGGGTTACACCTTAATATACGCCAAATAGCTTTTAAGCTTCCCTTAAAAGCACCATACTTTTCAATGGATAAAATAGCATAGTTAGAGCAAGTTGGATAAAATCTACAGGAACTTGGATACAGTGGCGATATAAAAATCTGCCAAAGTTTTACAAGCTTTATCAACAAGCGTTTCAAGGAGCTAATCTCTTCCTTCCCTTTTGCCTTCTTCTTTTTATTACGTTTCTACCAGATTTAGAAGACATACGAGCCAAAAAGCCGCTTACACGCTTTCTCTTTCTATTTGATATATGTGGTTTCAAAGCATTTGTCATAATAAAAACCTCTTCTTAAAAGGGTAGATATTTATAATCGCCTCTACCCAAGGCGATGCTTAAGAACTTAAAAACCTGCCTTTCCTGAGAATATACCGGTAAATACGAAAATAATAGAGAAAAGCATGGCGTACAAGGCAAACGTTTCAATGAAGGCAAGACCTATGAACATGATAGTCTGAAGCTTACCTGCCATATTTGGATTCCTAGCCATACCTTCTTCGGCACCTCTTATAGCAGCACCAGCACCTACACCAGCACCCAAGGTACCACCAGCTATGGCTACGCCAGCGGCCACCGCCATCAAACCATAGAAAAGTGCTCTAGCATGAGCATCAGAGCTACCCGCACTAGCAGTATCAGCCATTGCTATGCTACTAGCAAGCGTTAAAAGCATGAGAGTCTTAAGCTTCATAAGTTCCTCCTAATTTATTAATAAAATGGGTTTACCTGTGGATTTAGAGAATTTAGATATATCTTTACTAAAATTGTTACAAGCTAATAAAATCATGTCTGGATTCACTTCTTTATATACCGCCTCAGCCTCCTCATCAAAATCACCTACTTTTACATGAAAGTTTACGTTCATATCTTTTGGGAAAAGATGGCTAAGTCTATTTGTAACTTGTTTTATGCTATTTTCCTTCATATAAGGGTCAAAGGGCATACCAAAGGAGATTGCTATATCTTCTGCCTTTTTTACAGACTCTAACACCACAAGAACATCTAAACTAGCTTTAAAATTATTCACGACATCTAATATTTTACCTATAAGCTTAGTACAATCACCGTTTTCCATATCCATTATAAGAAGTATTTTACTTATATCCATATCAATGTTCCTCGTGTACAACTGCACCAGCTATATATATAGTGCTTAATATCATAAATATAAAAGTTTGTAAAACTATAGCCAAAACCTTTATTGTTATCAAGAATACAAGAACCACTGGAGAAACCGCCAACGTAAATGGATTGCCTATCAAAACACCTATTATAGAAATAAGAAGTATTGCACCACCTTTCATATTGGCGAAAAGACGCAAGGACAACGATACAACTCTTCCTAAATGAGACATAATTTCTATAACAAAGAAAAAAGGCGCTAAAACTTTAATAGGTCCCATAAAATGCTTTATATATCCGAGACCGTTTACCCTAAAACCTTCAAAATGATATAAGAAAAATACTATTAAGGTCAAAGCCAGCGTAGTATTTATGTTGCCAGTAGGGGCATCTACAAAAGGCAAAAGCTCCATTACGTTTCCAAAAAATACAAAAAGACCTATAGAAGCTATAAGAGGCAGATACCTAAGCCCCTGCTCTCCTATATTTTCTACCACCATTGATTTACAGAAATTTACATAAGTCTCTATCACAAACTGCAACTTTGATGGCATAATTTTTGGTTTGCCAGCAGCCAGAACAACGCCTAAAGCCACTACCATAGCCACTATGCTGGTTATAATGTGCTCATAATGTTCCATACCAATATTATAGCATAAGAATATAAAAATTTCTTCAAAAATTTATATAGTTTTAGAAAAAGTTGGTTTTTCCTTTGCTTTTGAATAGACATCAAACACTATAGCTATATTTCTTACAAGAAGCCTACCTTCTGGATTAACTTCTATTTTACCATCGTTTATATTTATAAGACCATCTCTTTCTAGCTCTTCTAATTCTAAAAGCTCCTTTTCAAAATATGTATCAAAATCTATATTAAATATTGAAGATATGTCTTTTTTATCCACGTAAAGATTACACATTATATCCATAATCACTTCTCTTCTTATTATATCGTCTTCTGTTAATATATACCCCCTCATCACGGGAAAAACATCTTGGTCCAAAGCCTTGTAATAATCTCTTAAAGTTTTATGGTTTTGAAAATATGCTTTATCCAGCATACCTATAGAAGTGGCCCCAATCCCTATAAGATGCACACCTTTTCTAGTGGTATAGCCCTGAAAATTTCTCCATAGTTTTCTATGCTTTTGAGCTAAGTAAAGTTCATCGGTTTTTTTGGCGAAATGATCCATGCCTATAAAAGCGTAATCGCTGGATTCAAAAAGCTCTATAGCTAACTTTAACATATCTATCTTGGTTGGAGCTTCTGGCAGCATAGTGGCATCTATTTTACGCTGAAGAGGCTTTAGCCATGGCACATAGGCGAAGTTGAAAACGGCTACTCTATCCGGAGAAAGCTCTATAGTTTTCTCTATAGTTCTTCTAAACGTATCAACAGTTTGCCCTGGAAGACCATACATAAGGTCTATGTTTAAACTTTTATACCCTAAATCCCGCACATCGTACACTACCCTTTTAAGAAGCTCCTCGTCTTGTACTCTGTTTATTCGCTCTTGTACATCTTTATCAAAATCTTGTATACCCATACTAATTCTATTAAACCCAAGCTCTTTATAAAGTTTAAGCTTGTTATAATCTATGTGGCGAGGATCTATTTCTAAAGACACCTCAGCTTCTTCAGTGAACTTAAATCTACTTCTAATAAATTCCATCATGCTTTTAAAATCATCGTTTTCCAGAAAGTTTGGTGTGCCACCACCTATATGAAATTGATCAATTACCTTATAATCTCCTAACACATCTTTGAGCATAGATATTTCTTTAAAAAGATAGTTTAAATAAGGCTTAGCCACATCTGTCCGATGGGAAATTATAACGTTGCAGCCGCAAAACCAACATGCATTTTCACAAAAAGGGATATGTATATATAAAGAAAGAGGATGGTTATCTTTCAATATACCCTCTAACTCTCGTCTATAAACCTCAGGAGATACTGGTTTAAACTCTACCGCTGTGGGATAGCTAGTATACCTTGGCCCAGGCTTATCATATTTTCTTATAAGCTCCAAATCTATCTTTGTATTTTCATACATAAAACCTCTCCAATATAAATATAAGCTTTTTTCCCAAAAGCTATGAAACAAATATCATCTTGCGTATTCCACAAACCTATTTTCCCTTATAACCACAACTTTTATGTTGCCAGGATAATCCATCTCCTCTTCAATTCTCTTAGCTATTTTCTTAGAAAGTTCGTAAGCTTGCTCATCGGTTAGCTCAGATGGAGACACTATAACTCTTATCTCTCTACCTGCTTGCACAGCATAAACATTGGAAACGCCAGGAAAACTTTTGCCTATTTCTTCAAATTTTTCTAACCTTTTAATGTAAGCTTCCAAGGATTCTCTTCTAGCCCCTGGTCTTGCCGCAGAAAGAGCATCCGCTGCGCATACCAAAGCCACTTCTGGATACTTGACAGGTTCTTCTTCGTGGTGAGCTTTTATAGCGTTTAGTACGTAATCTGGCTCTTTGTATTTCTTGCAAAGCTCTATGCCTATATCGGTGTGAGAACCGCCCATCTCATTTGATATAGCTTTGCCTATGTCGTGTAAAAGCCCAGCCCTTTTGGCAGCTTTTTCGTTTAGACCTAGTTCAGCAGCCATAAGACCAGCTATTGTAGCCACCTCTTTAGAATGCAACAATACATTTTGAGAATAAGAAGTCCTATAATAAAGTTTTCCTATGTAGTAGTAAAGTCCTGGGTTCATATCGTGTATGCCAAGCTCCATCACTGTCTCTTCTCCCAACTTTCTTATATTATTATCCATATCTTTCTTAACCTCCTCCACCACTTCTTCTATACGTGCTGGATGTATCCTACCATCTATTATAAGCCTTTCAAGAGCTTGCTTTGCTATCTCTCTTCTCATAGGATCAAAAGAAGAAAGCGTAACAGTATCTGGAGTATCGTCTATTATAATATCGACACCTGTCAGTATCTCAAAAGCCCTTATATTTCTACCTTCTCTACCTATGATACGCCCTTTAAATTCGTTGCTTGGCAACTCTATAGTAGAAGTGCTATAATTTATAGCAATCTCTGGAGATAGTCTTTGTATAGAGGTAGTGATAATTCTTTTCGCCTCTCTTTCAGCTTCTTCTCTGGCTTTTTCCTCTATAGCTTTGGCTATCTTTATACTTTCTATCTTCGCCTCTTCTTCTACTTTCTTTAATATCTCTTGGTAAGCCTCCTCTTTTGTCAAAGAAGCTATCCTTTGAAGCTCTAACAACTCCTTGTTTTTCAACTCTTCTACATCGTGTTTCATAGCCTCTATACTTTTATATTGAGCCTCTATCTCCTTCTCTTTTCGCTGCAAAGCTTTCTCTAACTCTTTTAGCTCTCTTTCCTTTGAATAAAGCTCTTCCTCTTTTTTTTCAAGACTTTGAAGCTTTCTCTCTATGTTTGTTTCTTTTGCCTCAAGATTCTTCTCCTTTTGAATTAGAGCTTGCTCTTTAGATGACAATTCCTCTTTCTTTCTTGCATAATCTTTTTCTAGCTCCTCTTTCTTTAGCTCTAATTCTCTTTTTATAGCCTCTTTTTCCCTTTCCAATTTTTCGTTTTCAGCTTTTATAAACTCCATATATTTAGAAGCTTCTCTTTCTGCAAGCTCTTTAGAGTATTCAAGCTGTTTCTTAGCTTCCTCTAATATGGCGTCCGCTTGTCTTTTGGCTTCTTCTAAAAGAAGCTTAGATTCTTCCGATGTACTTGGCATACTTGTTGTCTGTTTCTCATTTAGCTTCTTAAAAGCCATAAAACCAAGCCCAGCAAGTCCCAATACCAAAATAGACAAAATACCTATAACAACAGTTTCCATTGGTAATTACCTCCTTCTATTACATAATTTTCAGAAATAACTTTGTTAAGTTTTACATCAAAAGGGTCTTTCTCTATAGAATCAACTATTTGAAAATCATAACAAACCCCTATAGAAAAAATATGCTTATTTTTAGCTAAAAATCTATCATAAAAACCTTTACCAAAACCTACACGATAAAGATGCCTATCAAAACATACACCTGGCACCAAGCAAAGGTCTATATCCACTTCTTCGCATTCTTTAGGCTCTAAAGTTCCATAAGCTGATTTCACAAAAGGTTCTTTATAAAGACAAGGCACAAGCTCATCACCAAATATCTTAGGCACAGATAGCGTTTTTCCTTTGTATATACTCATATCTATAAGTGGATTTACCTCTTTTCTTATCGGTATATAAGCCATAACAGAGTTAGCCCTTTTAAAATCGTCATCCTTTGACAGATTTTTTGCTATCTCCAAGGAAGAGTTTTTTACCTCTTCCTCTGACAACATATCTCGCCTTTTTAAAAAAACATTTCTTAAGTCCTTTTTTGACATATACCTCCATCTTAGGAGGCAAAGAGAAGAAAGACAAGAAGCATTTTGAAAACCCACCCTACCGTCGTGCAAACATACATGCGGGCCTCCTATTTCTAGGTGGGTGCCCTGTCAAGAGGTCTACAATGAGACGCTCCTGAACTACCGAGCTCCCTATTAGCTCACATGTAGGCCCCAAAAATATCTTTACACTAACGAATAGGGCAGGCCTTTATGTTAAACTACCCTAAGCTTTACACCCACATCTTTTAAACGTTCTAACAACTTTTCCATTAGAACGTTTACTTCTTCATCCTCCAAACTTCTATCAAGGGCTCTCAAGCTAAGTCTAATACCAATACTCTTCTTATCTTCTTCTATTTGCTCTCCTTTATAAAAATCAAACAACACAACATCTTCCAGCATACTTCCAAAAAACTCTCTTATGATAAGAATAAGCTTTTGAACGTCAAAATCAATGTCCATTATCAGTGAGACATCTCTAACTACTGGTGGATACTTTGACACATCCTTTAATTTTTGCTCAACATCACGATTAGGAATCTCAAACTCACAAACTATAGCATCTTGAAGTATATCGCTTCTCAAAAGACCGAAAAAACCTATAACCTTATCGTCAAACTTTATACTTCCCTGCTGATAATGATGAAGAAACTTATAATCAGAAAAGCCAAAAGATATTTCTTTGTTTATGGTTTTTACAATTTCTTTCATATGATGTAAAGTCCACTTGGTTTTTGGATATATCCTTTTGAAACCTCTAAGCAATATACATATGTGAGTAGTCAAAGCATCCTCTTTAAAGACATCTGATATCTCAAAAATTGCGAAATCGTATATATGCTTTTTGATATTTTGCTCTGCTATCCTTATCATAGATGGGGTTATATATCTTCTTAAAAACCTAAAAGAAGGCAGTATAGGATTTTTCACCTCAATCCTAGGGGCTTCCAATCCCAAAACTTCATAGTCTTCTATTCTGTCAAAGCTTAGATTTATAACCTCTTTTAGGCCAATGGCGGTCAACTTTTTCTTAAGCTCAAATAAAGTATTTTTGACATCTGTAGGTTTTGGTATCAAAGAAAGCGGCTGTGGCTCAAAGTTGTTAAAATCCATAACCCTTACTATCTCTTCTATCAAATCAATATGAGAGTCTATGTCGTAATATCTGTGGGACGGAGTTTCAAACTCTATACCACATCTCATAGGCTTATTTGATATACCAAGCTTGCTGGCTATATAAGATATTCTTTCTTTATCGAAAGAAGTAGCCGTATATCTTACATAATCGTTCATGGGTAAGAAGAATTTTTTTTGAGGTAGCTCTTCTCTTACAACTTCCTTACAACCAACTACTCTACCCCCGGTCTCTTTTTCTATAAGATTTAAAGCAAAAAAAGAAGCCTTTAAAGCCATACTTATATCTACACCCCTTTCAAATCTATAAGAGGCATCTGTTGATATCTTCAACGTTTTTGAAGCTTTTCTTATAAAAACAGGGTCAAAAAGGGCCGATTCCAAAAAAATATTTTTTGTATCGGAAGATATAGCGCTATGAAGCCCGCCTATTATACCCGCCAACGCTATAGGATTTTTATCGTCAGCTATAACCATGATAGTCTCATCGAGCTCGTAATCTTTTTTATCCAAAGCTGTTAATTTTTCACCTTTTTTTGATTGTCTTACCAAGATTTTATCGCCAATTTTATCTTTATCAAAAGCGTGAAGGGGCTGACCTAGTAGCATCATTGTATAATTTGTGATATCCACTATATTAGATATGGTTTTAAGTCCCATCTTCCAAAGAGCCTTTTTAAGCCATAGTTTTGAGCTTTTAACAAAAGTGTTTTCTATCAAAGCACCTACATACTTATAACAGCCATCTGATTCTATGGCTATATCTAAATCTATTTTAGGAGCTTCTTTTAAATCTATATTAAAAGCCAAATACTTATCCGTTATAGCACTAATTTCTCTAGCAACTCCAAGTATAGAAAGTAAATCACCGCGGTTTGGCGTAATATCACACTCTAAAATAGTTTCGCCAAAATCAAAGAGATTACCAACATCAGTACCAACTTCTATATCGTCGTCAAGTATAAGAATACCATTCTCAACATCGTCTAGTCCAAGCTCTGACGCCGAAAGCATCATACCCTGAGATAATATACCTTTGAAAGATTTTTCCTCTATAGATTTACCATTTAAAGATGCTCCTTTTAAAGCTACTGGCACTTTCGCACCTACATAAATGTTTGAGGCGCTTGTAATTATATCAACGGTAGAATCTCCGACAAACACTTTGCATAAATTCAAATTTTGGACTTTTTGTACAGATAAAATTTCACCTACTCTTACACCCTTTATATCTATACCAAAGGTTTTCAAAGACGTTTCTGTACCCGAGATAGATAATCTCTCAGCAACATACTGAGGGTCTTTTACTTCCACAAATTCGTTTAATATAGATATAGGTACAAACATAGTATACTATTTTATCATGGAAGAAAATACGTTGTATTTATTTATTTCAGAACCCCCAAAAGGAAAAGCCAACAGATATATAAGGCAAAAAGGAGGTGGAGTATTTAAACCATGGAACATCTCCTCGTGGGAAACAAAAGCCTCCTGGGAAATAAGCTTACAACTAAAAAATGCAGGTTTTAAAGAGCCCTTCTCTTGCAAAGTATCTATAGAAGCGGTAATATTCCTTCCAGACAAAAGAAGAAGAGATATAGACAATATGCTTAAAACGCTGTGGGATGTATTAGAAAAAACAGAAGTTATAAGAAACGATAACCTCATATACGAAATAAACACCATAAAACATGTTGAAAAAAACCTACAAGGCATCTTCCTAAAGATAAGACCGTATGAAGAGAAAATGTTTAAAATAGAAGAAGCTAAAAATTTTCTCAAAAAAGCCGATAAAAATATCATTGAAAAAGGCTAAATGGGTAATATGTTATTTATAAGAAAGTTTGGAGGTATTTAATATGACGCCGCTTAAACTTGGAGGTTTAGATAGTGCTTTGGTAAATCAGTTAAACAATCAAGCTATACAAAACCCTCAAGCAGACCAATCAAACACCGCACTACAATCAGAAAATATTACAAACAATCAAAATATCCAAAATGAAAATAAGGATGGACAACAAGGTATTACAGGTAATTTAGAAAAGCAAATCCAAAAAGCCATAGAACAACTTACAACAAATCTATCCTACTTAAATACCCATTTAAACATTACCGTAGACAAAAAAGCCGATAGCGTGGTAATAAAAATTATAGATAATAAAACAAACCAGGTAATAAAGGAGATACCACCAGAATATATGCTACGGATAGCTGAGGCTATAAACAATTTAGTAGGTATTATAGTGAACAAGAAGGTGTAATATGGCAGGTATAGCTTTGTCCGGATTTTCAAACCTATTCAACAGCGGTAGCATATTGGCTGCAGTGATGTCGTCCAGTAGTTTACCGCTTATATCGCTTAGTCAGCAAGCTGCCTATATGCAGAATCAGATGCAAGAGGTAAACTACATTTACAATCAATCAATGTCAGTATTTTCTACTATGATGGGTTTTGTGCTAAACCCTATTACGGGCTCTATGACAGCCATGAGTTCAAACCCAAACGTATTAACCGCTATCGCTTCTCCAGGCACATCACCAGGCACATACAATATAACGGTTCAACAGCTAGCACAACCAGAGATATCTTTACTAGGAAGCTTTTCCTCTTTGAATACACAACTAGGACAAAGTGGGACTATAAGCTTATTTTTTAGATCAAACACATCTTCTTCTGGTGTTACAGACAACAACCTAACCAATGCTACTCCAGGAGTCCAAGAGTTTAATATAACTTACAACGGTACAAATACGTTACAAGATATAGTAAACGAAATAAACAATACCGCCGGTTCAGATGTGACAGCTTCAATATTTTATAACGGCAGTGCATACAGCCTCATGGTTGCTGAAAAGCAAGGTGCATCTACTTTCGTAACATCACCCTCCACAACCCAACATGTTGTAGTAGCTAGAGACAGCTCAGGCATCTTCACACAAAACTATATACAAAATGCACAAGATGCTATCATAAACTTTGGAGGAGCAAGCGTAACATCAAACGTAAACCAAATACAAAATGTCCTAAGCGGAGTGACGCTAAACTTATCTGGTACAGGTTCTGTGGTATTAAGCATATCCCAAGATACCTCACAAGTGGCAAACAATGTCTCAAACCTCATAAATGAAATAAACAACATATTGACGCCTATAAACGTTCTAACAGAAAAACCAGGCACTTATCCTTCTCAAAACTCTTTAACATCAGCAAACCCTTTCATATTGCCAGGCGATTTTATGGGCAACTATATACTAACCAATATAAAAAGTCAGCTTTTAAGCGTAGTACAACCTTTGGAAAACCTTGGGGTAGTAAATTACAACTATCAGACAGGACAACTACAGTTTGACTCAAACAGCTTTCAAAATATACTAAGCACTAGCTCCCAAACAGCACTTAGCTCTGTCACAGCGTTTGTAAGTAGCCTAAGCCAAGCTATCATGAATATAATATCGCCAAACGGAGCACTTATGACGGAGGAAAACAACATATCTTCAAACTACACATACACAGAAAATCAGATATATCAAATGCAACAATCGTTGATATTACAACAACAACAACTGCAACTGCAATTTTCTCAGGTAGAAGCCATCATGGCAAGCTCTAGCGCAGAAATAACAAAGCTACAAACATTGTTAGGATAAAGGAGGTAAAATATGTATCAAAATCTAAAGGATAGCTATGTGGAAAACATGCTTTTCAGTGCAAACCCTTTACAACTCATTGTTATAGCCTACGATAAGGCTATTGAGTTTATGGAACTCGCTATAGAGGCTATAGATGCTGGCCTTGACAATATTGACAATCTTATAAAGAAATGCGAGTATATTACAAAGGCCACGGAAGCTGTAGCTATACTACACGACTCCCTCAACTTTGAAAAAGGTGGCCAAGTTGCTGTAGACCTTTCAAACTTCTATAGGGTTATATTAGAGGGGCTTCTCATAGCAAATCAGAAAAACGACAAAGAACTTCTACAAAATATGATAATGATGCTATCAGGCGTTAAAAAAGCTTGGGAAGAGTTAGAGAGAAGAGAATATGGACCAAAATCAGTCGCCACTGAAAAAGCTGCTCCTTCAGTGTGAGATCTTCGTACAAACCGAAGAATACGATAAAGCTCAAAAGTGTTTGGAAGAGCTAGCGACAGTAGATATATCCAAAGAGTCAAAGGAAGATATAGAAGAATCTATAAAGATTTTAGACTATATTATAGAGATAGCAACAAATAAAAGGCTGAATTTAGCTCAGGCTATAGCCAACTTCAATAAGTTTAAGAATTACCTATACTAACTCTTTTGACATTACGAAAGCGTTTTCGCCGTCCGAGTAGAAGCTGGGGCGCTCCCTTTCAATTTTAAAACCGAGTTTTTTATATAAGTTTATGGCGGGTAAGTTTGATTTTCTCACATCAAGCTCTACATAGTCTATATTTTCTTCTTTTAAAAGCTTAAAAACTTCTGTCAGAAAATAAGAAGCTACACCTTTTGACCTATAATCAGGATGTACAGCAAATGTCATCATAAAAGCCTCGGCGCCATGACACCAAAATATAGCATATACCACCACTTTTCCGTCCTCTATTCCTACCCATTTTTTTGAATAATCTAGGCTAAACTCCCTATAAAAACCTTGCTCATTCCAAGCATCCGTGGTAAACGATATGTTGTTTATCTCTATAACCTCGTCCAGATGCTCTTTTGTCATTTCTGTTATTGTCATGATGTATAATTTTAGCATGAAACGTTTTTACGATTTTTTTATACAAAAAGCCCAAAAATACTACAGCGAAAATCCTAAGATAGGAAGAGGAGATTTTTTTACATCCCCAGAGCTAGACGAAGCTTTTGGTAAAAGCATAGGCCATTTTCTACAAGATTACCTAGAAATATTCGATAACCCAAAGATATTAGAGCTTGGAGCCGGAAACGGTATAATGGCAAAAGATATATTAGAAATGTTAGACATACCTTACATTATATATGAGGTAAGCCCATATCTAACAAATGTACAAAAAAACCTTTTAAACAATAAAAACGTAATCTGGACAAGCTCCTTGGAAGAATTAGAGCCTTTTGAAGGTATAATACTATCAAACGAATTTTTCGATGCTTTAGGCATAGCTCCTGTAAAAGATAAAAAAGAACTTTACATAGATGGTTTAAAAGAGGTATGGCAAGAACCTTGTAATGATACCAAAAAGTTTATAAACATATTCAACATAGATGATAACTATTACGAACTTCCTTTAGACACTTTTTATATATATGAAAAATTATCTAAAATATTGAAAAAAGGTTATATGCTTACTATAGATTACGGATACAAAACATCGCCACACAAAAACACTATAATAGGTTATAAAGACTCTAAAATTGTTAAAAATATCTATACAGAAGATACGTTTGACATCACATATATGGTGGATTTTTCTATGCTTCAAAGAATAGGTGAGTATTTTGGTCTTAAAAATATGTTTTTAAAAAAGCAAAGGGACTTCCTGATAGAAATCCCTTACTTTGTAGCCATCTTAGAAGAAGTATGCCAGGAGGAGGATGCATACTCCATCGAAAGATGCTCAAGGCTTAAAAATCTTATACTTAGCATGGGAGATAGCTTTTACGTACTTTTTCAACAAAAGCTTTAAAATCTATACCCAAAACCAGCATATACACCATCTTTAAACCCACTTGGCAGCGTAGAAGAGCTTCCCCTGTTTAGATTGTTAAAACCATAAGTTTCTACGTGAAAATCAAACTTTTTTGTAATATAGTACATAAAGCCTACCGTCAAATCAAACTCTCTTTTAGTCCCCGCAAGTCCGTCATGAGAGGTAAATATTTTGTTGCCATATTTTCTTTCAAAATAAAATCTCATGTCGAGGTTTAAAGCAAGTTTAGGGTTTTCTATATCGCCTATCAAAAATAACTTATCTTTAGTGCCTATACTAAGCAAAGGAGCATAAGGAACTAAGTTTGGAGCCACTCTATTGCCATAAAAATATATATCTGTAAAAACAGAAGACACTATCTTCTTGTAATAATAAGAAGCCCTTAGCCTAGAACCAAAATTGTACGTATCGTTGGTGGGTATTTCCTTTTCCTCAGTACCGTATTGGATAATCTGAGAGGGGGTAATGGATGGTTTGAAAGAGGTTAAAGGTTGATAATCTTTAGCAAAAAGCCCAACACCTATTTTAGAATACTTATCTTCATAAAAGTTGTAAAGGCCCAAAGCTTTTAAGTTTAGTTGTAAAAGCTTATTTCTTTGGGTACCAGCACCAGTGTTAGCAGAACCATAATATCCATCTGCTCTAAAATCTATATCAAATCTTTTTATCCCTAAATGAAGCTTATATCCTACGTTTAACTCTGGTCTTAATGTGACACTTCTTATACCAGGAAGCCTCCCGGAAAAAAGGTTTACATAAACCTCGTTTCTTAGGCTTTTAGCAAAAACCAACCCATTCACTATCCCAAAAGCTAGTATTAATTTTTTCATTAAAGAATAATACCCTATGTGAGTGTAATATAAGTGAAAGAATTATGAAAAATTTATGAATATTTTAAAATCTCAGAAATATTTTATATAAACGTAGTAAACTTTAACTAACTATAAAATCACCAAAAAATAAAACCCGCCAACTGGCGGGAAAATTGCATAATTAATGTGAACCGCAACCACCAGAACCGCAGCTGCAACCACCACCAAAGGTGTTTGGATTTTTGATGGTGAATCCACCACCCATAAAATCTTGAACATAATCAAGCTCTGCACCGTTGATATATGGAACAGAAAATTGGTCTATTATGATTTTGGTGCCATTAGATTCTAAAACTATATCGGTTTCTTCAACGGTGTCGTCAAAGCCCATAGCATATTGAAAGCCAGAGCATCCACCTGGCACAACCCTTATTCTAAGCATAGGGTTCTCGATGCTATTCTCAGCAGCTATCTTAGCTATTTCCTGAGAAGCCAATTCTGAAACTGTAAAAACTAAAGTAGTTGCTTCCATAAAAGCCTCCTTAAAATTGATAATCATAATCTAAAGCTAAAATAACACAGTGGCTATGATTTATGTCTTCTAACAAGCTCTTTTTCTACATCCTCAAAAGATATATCAAGATAGCTAAGTCCTACCAAAATATGGTACATCAAATCTGCAAGCTCGTAGACAATCTCATTTTTATTTTGATTTTTGAAGGCTATAACACTTTCTATGGCTTCTTCACCTATCTTTTGAACTATCCTATCAAGACCTTCTTTTATAAGCTTAGAAGTATAGGAATTTTCCTGTGGATTTGATATTCTATCTTTTATAAGCCTTTCTAAAAATGGCAATATCTCAAAAGGCATCAAAGAAGGCTTTCCGTCTTTTTTGTTAAAAGCCTTAAAAAAACAATTTCTATTACCAGTATGACAAGCTATATCTTTATGCTGTTTTACCATGTATATAATAGCATCGTTATCACAGTCTAGCCTTATATCCAAAACCTCTTGAAGCTCTCCAGAAGTTTCGCCCTTTTTCCAAAGAGCATTCCTAGAGCGTGAAAAGTAGTGGGCATATCCAGTTTGAAGCGTTTTTTCTATGGCCTCTTTGTTGGCATAGGCTAACATCCTAATCTCACCAGTGAAAGCATCCTGAGCCACCACTGGCACCAATCCCTTCTCGTCAAAAGCTATATCCTCTATTTGCATAATAAAATTATATACAATTTACCAAAATCTAATATGCTAATATATTTTAATGATAACTTACAACGATTTTGACAAAGAGAGACTGTTTAAAGATGATGATTTCATAGAAAAAAAGAAAAGCACAGACATAAGAGATGATTTTGAAAGAGATAGGGCTAGAATAATACATTCTTCAGCTTTTAGAAGACTACAAGGTAAAACCCAAATAATGAGCCCTGGGTATTTGGATTTTTACAGGACAAGGCTAACCCATAGCTTAGAAGTAGCACAGATTTCAAAAGGGATAGCTATAAAACATGGATTGGACAGTGCTATCTTAGAAGCTATATCGTTAGCTCACGATATAGGACATCCACCTTTAGGACATTCTGGCGAGGAAACTTTAAGAAATCTAATGGCAAAATATGGTTTCTTTGAATCAAACGCTCAAAATATAAGGATTCTCACATATCTTGAGATAAAAGCTTTAAAAAACGATAAAAGTTATGGATTAAACCTAACAAGAGCTGTATTGGATGGGGTGATAAAGTATAAGAGATTTTTATCAAAAGATAATAAAAAAGGTATATATAAAGAACACAAGGAAGAGCTTGAATTTATAGACCCTCACTATCAAGACGGCCAAACACCCTTAGAGTCCCAAATAATGGACTGGGCAGACGACATAGCCTACTCAGTACATGATATAGAAGATGGGGTAAGGCTATCCTTAATAAATTCCATTGTGATAGACAAAATAGGAGAATGTATTTTAAACGATGCCAAAAGCCAAAATATAGATAAAACCTTTGCAGAACAAATACTAAAAGAATTCCAAGAGGAACTTTATAAAATCCAAAAAGCAAATCCCTTTGAACGAAAAAGGCTTTTAAAAACCTTCACATCTTTTAGGATACATAAATTTATAAACGCTACAAGCATAGTAGAAAATAGTAAGAAAAGACCAAACACCAGAAGATACGACTATAAACTAAAGATAGAAGACAGCGCAAAATGGGAAGTGCATATTTTAAAAAGCATAAGCAAAGAGCTTTTTATAAACGACTATAGGTTAGAGCAATTAAGACACAAGCTTAGCTTTGTTATAAAAGAACTCTTTGAAGTGTTATCTCAAAAAGACGCCAGAAAATACTATCCAGATGATTTTAGATACATGTGGGATGTAGAAGATTGCAAAAACGACGAACAAAAGCGCTTCAGACTAGCCTGTGATTATATAGCAGGGATGACCGACAACTTCGCCCTAAAGCTTCATAGAAGGCTTTTTAGCCCTACCAACGATGGATTATTTGATATCGCATAAAAACTATCTATTGATTTTATTGGTTATAGGTCTTTTTTTCATAAACCTTGGAACCAACCAAGTCTTTTCACCAAACGAATCTTTTTACGCAGATGCAGCTTTAAATATGATAAAAACTGGTAATTATCTAATTCCTATCTACAACGACCATATAAGACTTGCAAAACCACCTCTTTTATACTGGCTTATAGTCCTATCCTTTAAAATGTTTGGAGTGTCTAGTTTTTCGCTGAGATTACCATCTGCTCTGGCAGGAGCTTTTTGTGTGATATTTACTTATCGCTTTGGTGAAAAACTACAAAAAAATCTTGGTTTATACGGAGCTATAGCTACTGGAATGGCTTTGGAGTTTGTTTCAAACGCTAGATATGCTTCGCCAGAGGTACTTTTTTGCTTTTTTATAAGTACTTCTATATATCTTTTGTATTTTTATCTTAAAAGCTCAAAAAATATCTATCTATTTACAGCCACAATATCCTCTTCTTTGGCAATGCTAACAAAAGGACCAGTTGGGGTTTTGATAGTTGGTTTTGTAGGCTTTTGGTATATAGTGTTTGATGATGCAAACAAGCTAAAAGATATCAAGCTTTATGTGGCGTTTTTGATAGCCCTTCTTGTAGGAAGCATCTGGTATGTAGAGGTTTTAAACTCTCCTTACAAAGACCTTCTCATTCATAAATTTTACGTAGAAAACATAAAAAGGATAAGCGATTTAGAATCTGACCCCTGGTACTTTTACATAAAAGATACTATTGTATCCTTTGCACCATTTTCTTTAATACTCTATCTATCTTTTCTAAATCCCAAAAGCTTTAAAACTGTAAAATTAGCAAGCATATGGTTTTTCTCTCTTTTTATAGTGTTTTCTCTGATAAAGATGAAAATACCTACATATCTAATACCTGCTTATCCAGCAATGGGGTTTATTGTGAGCGCAAATGCCATAGCAAAAAAATATTTTAGATACATCTTCTGGGTGCTTTTTAGTATAGGGCTTTTAATATACTATGGGATTGTAATATTTATACTACCATCTATAGAACCCTTTAGACCTTACAAACAAATGGGAGAGATTATAAAATTATACAAAGGTAAAAGACCAGTTTACTACGAAGGATACTTCATCCATCAGCTTCCTTTTTACGCTGAAACAGATATAAAACCCTTTAGCAAAAATTCAAAATCAGGAATCCTAATAACTCAGAACCCTTGCCAAAATCCCCTTTGGAAAGGCTATATTTACACAGATTCAGAGTCAAGGTTTTTGGTGTTTTTAAGAGATATTGAAAAGTTTAAAAGAGGTGATATAAAAAACTCAAAGTTTGAAAAATTTTATATATGCAATTATAAAAGCCCCAAGACGGGGCCTTGAAGGATTTATTAATCAAAATCTGGTGGCATATCCGTTGGGGTTGGAGTCTTTTCTTTCTTTTCTGGTAATTCAGCTATGAGAGCTTCAGCCGTTAGCATAGTACCTGCTGCTGATGCTGCATTTTGAAGAGCGGTTCTCACCACTTTAGTTGGATCTATGATACCGGCTTTTACCATATCTTTGTATTCACCGTTGGCAGCATCAAAACCGTAATTCTTGTCTTGGCTTTCGTATACTTTTTCAAGCACCAAAGAGCCTTCATAACCAGCGTTGTAGGCTATTTGTTTTAGAGGATATTTGCAAGCGTTGTATATAATCTTTACACCAAGCTCTCTATCCTTGTTAGGGTTCGTATAGTTTTCCAAAACCCTTGAAGCCTTTGCCAAAGCTGTACCACCACCAGCCACTATACCTTCTTCAGCAGCAGCCTTTGTAGCATGCACAGCATCTTCCACTCTAGCCTTCTTTTCTTTTAGCTCGGACTCGGTGGCGGCTCCAACCCTTATTATAGCTACACCACCAGAGAGTTTTGCAAGTCTTTCTTGAAGTTTTTCTCTGTCGTAATCAGAGGTGGTTTCTTTTATTTGCTTCTTTATTTGCTCTATACGAGCCTCTATCTTCTTTTTATCACCTTTACCACCTACTATTGTAGTGTTTTCTTTGTCTACTATCACCTTTTCAGCTTGACCCAACATATCAAGGGTTACAGACTCCAACTTTATACCAAGGTCTTCTGTGATAGCTTGCCCACCGGTAAGTATTGCTATATCCTCTAAATAATCTTTTCTTCTTTGGCCAAAACCAGGAGCTTTTACAGCCACAGCCCTAATTACACCTTTTAGAGTATTTACCACCAAAGTAGCCAAAGCTTCAGCTTCTACGTCTTCAGCTATTATAAGTAACGACCTACCAACTCTTACAACATTTTCAAGCACTGGTAAGAGTTCTTTTATGTTGCTTATCTTCTTTTCAAATATCAGTATATATGGATTTTCTAAAACAGCTTGCATCTTATCGGCATCTGTTATAAAGTATGGAGATAAGTATCCTCTGTCAAACTGCATTCCTTGTACAGTTTCTAACGTAGTTTCAGAAGATTTAGACTCCTCTACCGTTATAACACCATCTTTACCTACTTTTTCCATAGCTTCAGCAAGCAACTTTCCTATTACTGGGTCGTTGTTGGCAGATATAGTAGCTACTTGCTCTATCTCTTTGTTGCTGGTTACTGGTATAGAGGCTTTCTTCACTTCAGCTATAACCATTTCTACAGCTTCATCTATACCTCTTTTTAGATCCATTGGATTGGCACCCGAGGCTATAGCCTTTAGACCCTCAGTGAATATAGCTTGAGCTAAAACTGTGGCTGTAGTGGTACCATCTCCTGCCACATCGGCAGTTTTAGAAGCTACTTCCTTTACAAGTTGAGCACCTATGTTTTCAAATTGGTCTTTTAGCTCTATCTCCTTAGCAACGGTGACACCATCTTTTGTCACCACTGGAACACCCCATTTCTTTTCAATAATGACTTCCCTACCTTTAGGGCCAAGAGTCACTTTAACCGCATTTGCAAGCTTATCAACACCTGCTTTTAATTTTGCTCTTGCTTCTTCTCCATAAATAACATGTTTTGCTGCCATACTTCTACCTCCTTTAAATTTTTAAGTTTTTAAAATTATTCAATAATAGCCAAAACTTCATCTTCAGCCATTACAAGATATTTTTCACCGTCTAACTCAACTTCCGTACCGGCGTACTTGTTGAAAAGCACCTTGTCACCTACCTTGACGGTTAGGGGTCTCATTTCTCCATTGTTCAACACTTTGCCGCTTCCCACAGCCACAACTTCACCTACTTGGGGCTTTTCTTTAGCCGTATCTGGTATGATTATACCAGATGGTGTTTTTTGCTCTTTTTCTTCCATACGCTTTACGACAATTTTGTCATAAATTGGTTTTAGCTTCATGCTTCTTACCTCCTTTCCAGTTTTTCTAGAAGAAATTATATTAACTTTTTTATAATTTGTCAAGTGTTTTATAATACTTTCTGATAACAACATACTCAACTTTAATTAGCATAAACATATTAAATTAGCGTAAGTTATTGTAAAATCTAAAATAATTTGATATAATAAAAAAATGAAAGTTTTTATTCACGGTTGGGGATTTGACGAAAGCGTATTCAAAGAAAATGGCTTAAAGCTTAAGCTACCTGGCCATGGAAATTGCTTAGGCTCTTTAAAAGAAGCTGTTCAAGTTTATAAAAATATGCTAAATCAATATGAAAACATAGATATAATAGGCTGGTCTATGGGCGCATCTTTAGGAATTATGTTAACAGAATACCTCAACAACATAAGAAGTATAACAATAGTAGGCTTTAGCCCCCACTTTAAAGAAGCTTACGATAAAATCACGTTTTTGGCTTTTATAAGAACAATGAAAAAAGACTTTTACAGAGGTTTAGAAGAGTTTAGAAAAAACGCCTATCCTTTCGAATTTAAAAAAGATTATCCAGATAAAGATATAGCCTTAAAAATCCTTGAAGAATACATAGAGTTAGATTTAAAAGATGTAGTTAAAAACCTAAAAATACCTACAAAATTAATACACGGAGAAGAGGACAAGATAGTGCCTATAAAAGAAGCCTACAAAACAAAAGAACTAAATAAAAATATAGACCTCATTACATATAATGGTGGGCATTTTCCAAGCACAGAAAATATCATCTACGAGTTATAATATAACTATGAGAAAGGATAATAGAAAATTGGACGAGCTAAGGCCTATAAAAATTCAAAGAGATTTTAACATTCATGCTGAAGGCTCTTGCTTAGTGGAATTTGGCAATACAAGAGTGATATGCACGGCCTCTATCGCAGAAAGCGTACCTCCATTTTTAAAAGGCAAAAACCAAGGTTGGATAACAGCGGAGTATTCAATGCTACCAAGAGCTACCGCCACAAGAAATATAAGAGAATCTGTGACTGGCAAAATAGGTGGAAGGACCCACGAAATTCAAAGAATGATAGGAAGAGCTATGAGAGCTATCATAGACCTTACAAAAATAGGCGAAAGAACTATCTGGATAGACTGTGATGTGATACAAGCAGATGGTGGCACAAGAACCGCATCTATAGTAGGTGCTTTTATAGCCATGACAGACGCTATTATAAAGTTAAACGAGCAAAAACTCATAAACTCAGTACCAATAAAAGATACGGTTGGAGCAGTGTCTGTTGGAATTGTAAATGGAAACATTATGTTAGACCTTGATTTCGACGAAGATTCTAACGCCGCCGTAGACATGACAATAGTGGCTACTGGAAATGGTGAAATAGTGGAAATTCATTCTTTGGGAGAAGAAGCCACTTACACTAGAAAAGAATTTAACGCTATGCTAGATTTAGGCTTAGAAAGTCTAAAACAAATCTCAGAACTTCAAAAAGCCTTCTACGAAAATATGCCATCTATAAATCTGTGGAAAAGAAAAAATGTCAAAGAGGCAAGGCTATGAAGACCGCCGTATATTACGATGACATTTACTTGTTACACGACGAGCCAAAACATCCAGAAAACGCCAATAGATTAAAAATCGCTTTAAAGTATATAAACGATTCTAACATAAGAAATTTGATATCCTTTGAAAAGCCTCAAAAAGCATCTGTGGAAGATGTATCCAAAATCCACGATATATACTATATTCAAGAAATATACGAATTTTGTAAAAAAGGTGGTGGTTATCTAGACCCAGATACCTACTCAAATGAGCATAGCTACGATGTTGCTATGTTTGCAGCCGGTGCTATGATAAGTGCTTTAGAAGACATAAAAAACGGTAAGTTTGAAGCGGCTTTTTGCCTGGTAAGACCGCCAGGACATCATGCCGAATACGCTAAAGCCATGGGCTTTTGTATATTTAACAATGTGGCAATAGGAGCAAGAAAAGCCCAAAGTCTTGGATACAAAAAAGTCTATATAGCAGATTTTGATGTACACCATCCAAACGGCACCCAGCACACCTTTTACGAAGATGGTTCTGTGTTTTTGTTTTCTACCCACTGCTATCCTTATTACCCTGGCACTGGTAAAGAGGATGAAATAGGTTTCAAAGAAGGACTAGGTACCACTTTAAATGTCCCTTTAAAAGCAGGCACTAAAGATGATATCTATATAGAAGTTTACAATACAAAGTTTTTAGAAAGTTTTAGAGCTTTTAAACCAGATATACTTCTTATAAGCGCAGGATATGACCTTCACGAAGATGACCCTCTTGGCCCTATGAGAGTAAGTTCTCTTGGCATAAAAGAGATTACGGACATTATTATAAAAGCCGCAAAAGAGTTAAACATACCAGCCATAGCTACATTAGAGGGAGGGTACAATTACGATGCCACAGCGAAAGGTATATTGGACACTATTACAAATATGGTAAATGCATAAAAGCGTACTTTTAAAAGAGGTAGTTGAGTTTTTATCAAACCCTTGTCCCAAAATACACATAGACGCTACACTCGGATTGGGAGGTCATGCCAAAGCTCTCTTAGAAGTATGCAAAGATACGTTTTTAATAGGCATAGATAAGGATGAAAAGGCTCTTGAAATAGCAAAGGAAAATCTTAAAGGATTTAATACGGCTCTTTATCAGGGTTCTTTCAAAGACTTTGATGTTATATTAAAAGAAGAGGGATTTCAATACTTTGATTCAATACTTTTTGACTTTGGGGTATCTTCTTTGCAACTTGATCAAGAGGAGGGTTTTTCTTTTCAAAGAGAAGATTTTCTTGATATGAGAATGGACAAAAGAGAACCAAAAACGGCTTACACTGTTGTAAACACTTACAAAGAAAAAGAATTAGCAGATATATTTTACAAATACGGCGAGGAAAAACTTTCTAAAAAAATAGCAAAAGCTATAGTAGAATATAGAAAGAAAAAACCTATAGAAACTACAAAAGAACTAGCAGATATAGTATCTCATTGCTATCATCGCAAATACAGCAAAATACATCCAGCTACAAGAGTGTTTCAAGCTTTAAGAATAGAGGTAAACGACGAGCTTGAAGACATAAAGATAGCTCTTTCAAAACTTCTTGATTTTGCAAAGGAAGGCTCAAGGTTTGCCTTTATATCTTTTCACTCTTTAGAAGACAGGCTAATAAAAGAGTTTATCAAGCATAACATAGACAAACTCAAACTTTGCTCTAAAAAGCCGATAATACCATCTGATGAGGAGTTACTTTACAACAGAAGGGCAAGATCCGCAAAATTACGTTGCGCAAAGTTATGTTATAATGAAAAAGAGGATGAAGCTTTTAACAGTTAGTTTTTTGCTTTTAATAGTAAATATACTTTATTCTAGTTATGTAAAATACGAACATTATAAACAAGCTAAAATGATAATAAAGATAAAAGATTTAAAAACTAAAAACTTAGAGCTAGAAGCCTATATAACAAACAAGATAAATTATTATTCTGTAAAAGATTTTGCCAAAGGCAAAGATTATCAACCGGTGTCGTGGAACGATATCACCTTTTTAACCCAATGAGAAAACAAAGCCTTACAATAAAATCTACAAGGAAACTAAAGTTCGTTATATTTGCAATATTTGTCCTTTATTCGGTAATACTTGCAAGAGCCTTCTATATACAAGTGATAGCCGGTGAGGACTACGTTAAAAGAGTATTGGCAGATTTCCCAAAAGGGCGTATTATAAAAATAACATCCTACAGAGGTTCCATATTGGATAAAAATGGCCAACCTTTAGCCATAAGCCTACCCACAATCTCTATATACGCTTTTCCAAAACTTGTACAACATAAGAATAAATTATCTGATAAGCTATCAAAAATGCTAAACATACCAAAATATCAGATATTAAGCACGTTAAATTCAAAAGATAGATTTGTCTGGATAGTAAGGCATGCCCCACAATCTGATAAAGGCTTAGCAGAACAAGCTATTTTAGACACCGATAATTCAAAAGGCGTAGGAATACAAAACGACTTTAAAAGATTTTATCCAAACCACAACGTAGCTTCAAATCTTATAGGGTTTGTAGGGTGGGACGGAAAAGGTTTGGATGGTATGGAATATGCTTTAAATAAATATCTAGGTGGCAAGCCCATAGAAGTGATGACAATTTTCGCCCCAAAAGAAGGTAAGATGGTATTAAGACCGCTTTCCATCCAAGACGCTGGTACTCAAAACGATGTGTATCTAACCATCGATATGGGTGTTCAATCTATAGTAGAAGACATAAAAAACAAAATAGTAAAAGAGTTTAACCCAAGAAGAGTAGCAATAGTAGTAGAGGATGTGAGAAACGGTAATATCCTTGGCATGGCTACATATCCGGATTTTGACCCAAACGACTATTACAATTATCCACAAAGAGATTGGAGAAACTCGGCAGTCACAGATGTTTTTGAGCCAGGCTCTGTTATGAAACCTTTCTTTTTAGGATACGCTATGGCAAAAGGATACATACATAGAGGAGAAACCTGCAACGCTCATGGTGGCAGAGGAGATTTTTACGGACACATAGTAACAGACGTAGAACACAACGGAATACTAACGATGTCTCAAATACTCATAGTATCAAGCAACGTATGCGCCATGAAAGTGGCATCACATCTTACAAGGGAAGATGCAGAGAATGTGGTAAACTTGTTTCACCTAGTAAAACCGTACGGAATAATCCCCGGAGAGCAAGCTGGTATACTGCCAAACTTTTACTATCCTATAAACCGTATGTTTGCTACTATAGGACAAGGCATAGCTGTAAACGCTCTAAATTTGGCAAACGCCTATGCTGCCATTGCCACTGATAATCTTGTAAAACCTCATATTGTAAGAAAAATAGTAAATCCTCTTGGTAAGGTGATTTATCACGAAAAAGTAGACATCATACACAAAAATATATATCCCAAAAGCACCATAGACTGGCTCCACTATGCTTTGGAGCAAGTGGTAGAAAAAGGTACGGGTATATATGCAAAGTCAAATCACTTTACTATAGCTGGTAAAACAGGAACCTCCCAAATATTTAACTTCAAAACAGGTCATTACTCTTGGAGAAAGGTTGTGGCTGTTTTCGCAGGATTTTTCCCAGTATCAAACCCAAGGTTTTCTGCTGTAATAGTAGCTTATGACCCTCACCCGAAAAATGGTGCCTTGGCTTGGGGTGGAAGCGTCTCTGCTCCTTACTTCAAAGAGCTAGTGGATAGAATAAGCTTTTATTATGCGCTAAAACCAGATAAAACACCTACAAACCCAGTATCTTCAGGTAATAACCAATGAACTTTATAAATGTCTTGTTTGAAGATACTTTTTGCTACGATGATTATTTAGAAAGACTTCAAAATCTTTTATTTGAAAAAGGTTATATAATCTCGTCAAAAGCCGAAAAATATATTGTTATAAGCAAAAAAACTTACAACCCTTTAAATTGGAACATAAATTTAGAAGCCCTTCCTAAACCCTATGTGTTAAGAATATTTTATCTTGATAAAGATATAGATTTAGAAGGTGGTGTTTTAAAAGAGTGCTATATAAAACAAACGCCTTTTGGGTTTGATATATTCACAGAAAAAGAAGATGTTTTTGAGCTTTTGAAAGAAAAGTATAAAGATTTTATATACGCCACAAACTATGAAAGTTTAGAAAAAATAGTTATAAAAACCTTAAAGGAAAAAGCCAAAACTTTGGTATGTGCCGAAAGTTGTACGGCTGGGATGATAAGCTCAAGCCTTGTGAACGTAGCCGGCTCATCGGAAGTATTTTTAGGAGGGTTTGTAGTATATTCAAACGATTTCAAGGTAAACTTTTTAAATGTTGATAAAAGCCTCATAGAACAGCACGGAGCAGTATCAGCCGAAGTGGTAAGGGCTATGGCGTTGGGTGCTTTAGAATATAGTGATGCCGATATCTCAATAGCTGTAAGCGGTATAGCAGGTCCCGGTGGCAGTGAGCATAAGCCTCAAGGCTTTACATATATGGGTATAGGTACTGACGAAGATGTTTTGATATACAACTACACCTTTAAATACGATAGAAACACCAACAGAAGGCAAACCACAGCCTTTATACTATTTAAGCTTTTAAAGGACGTTCTTAAGCACTCCTTCTAAACTTTGAAAACCAGATTTTGTTATAAACACTTCCACTTCTTTTCCCATTATATCTTGGTCCGATATCACGTTGCACCATACGTTTGAAGTGGTCCTTCCAAGATAGATATTGTCCTTTCTATCCTCTATGAGGACTTTTTGAATAGTGTTTTCGTATCTTTTCATAAGCTTAGACGTTATGGCTTTTTGTATTTCTAAAAGCCTTTTCATTCTATCGGTTTTTACCTCGTCAGTTAGCTCATCTTCCATATAATAAGCTGGAGTATTTGGACGTTTTGAATATTTAAAAGAAAACACCTGTTCAAACTCTACAGTTTTTATTACATCTAAGGTGTGCTCAAAGTCTTCTTCGGTTTCTGTAGGAAAGCCTATTATTATATCTGTAGAAAAGCTCATATCTTTCATCTTAGCTTTTAAGCGCTCTATCCTGTTTAGGTAGTAAGCCTTTGTGTAGTTTCTTTTCATAAGCTCAAGTATCCTATCAGAGCCAGCTTGAAAAGGAAGATGTATATGATTTACCATATTTGGAAGCTCCGCCATAGCATCTATGATTTCATCCGTCAAATCTTTTGGATGTCCCGTGGTAAACCTTATCCTTTTTACACCTTCTATCTTCGATATGTCTTCTAAAAGCTTGTAAAAGGGATAACCTATATCTTTACCATATGCTGTCACGTTTTGACCTATAAGGTGTATCTCCATCACCCCGCTATCTACCAGGGATTTTACCTCATTTATTATGCTTTGAGGAGCTCTGCTTCTTTCTTTTCCCCTCGTAAAGGGTACTACACAGTATGTGCACTCTTTATCGCAACCCCTCATAATAGTTACATATGCACAGTAACTGTTGTCTCTTATTGTAGGGTAGGAATCTAGCATCTCTTCAAGGGGGTCTTCTTGTTCTAGTATTTCTATAGCTCTATTGCCAAGTCTTAGCTCCTCCAAAAGATTTGGGATGCGATGTATATTTTTAGTGCCAAATACCATATCCACAAAAGGCATTTTAGAGGCTATCTCATAACCTGCCCTTTGGGCCATACATCCGCACACACCTATTTTAACGTTCGGGTTTTTAGATTTTAATCTTTTTATCTCACCAAGATGAGACCATACTTTTTGGTCTGGTTTTTCCCTTATGGTGCATGTATTTAATATCACCAAATCGGCCTCTTCTTCTTTTGTAGCGGGTTCATAGCCTTGAGTTTGTAATATACCTTTTATCTTCTCTGAATCATTTATATTCATTTGACAGCCATAAGTTTTAATAAAATATTTCATAGTCTTTTAATTATAAGCCCAAAAACTCATAACTAAAATGAAAAAAATCAATGACTTGCGCACCTATCTATGGCCACTTCGCCGCTGTACCCAACTCTTAAAAGGTTTATATTGCCTTTGATGATTTTTATCTTAACAGGTATTCTCTGAGCCACCTTTGTAAATTCACCAGCGGTAATATCTCTTGGTATAAGGGCAAATTTTGCAGCGGAAGCTCTTAAAATATGAGATACTACGCCTTCATAATGTTCGTTTGGTAAAGCATCTATGTGTATATGCACCAAACAACCTTTCTTTATACCGTGAAGTTTTGTTTCGTCTATAATATCAAGTATATAAACAGATTTTGGGTCATATACAGCGTATATAGGTTGACCTGGTCTTACCACATCTCCAACGCTAACAAACTTTTTAACGATATATCCAGATATTGGGCTTGTAAGTTCTGTTTCTGCTATCATATCACTTATATTTTGAAGCTTTGCCTTCAAAGACTTTATTTGATTTTTTGTAGCATCTATTTTTTGAGTAAGCTCTCTTACTTCTTTCTGATTGTTTTTGGCTATGGCTACCCCTATGTTTTGGGCTTTTGATAAAGAAGCCAAAGCGTTTGCTTGATTTAATAGGGCATTTTTTTCGTTTAAAAGATTTTTAAGCTCTGTTTCTTTTTCTTCAAAAGCATGCCTTGATATAACACCGTCTTTGTAAAGCTTATGAAATCTCATATAATCTTTGTGTACCAAAGATATTTTGGCATCTAAAGCTTTTACCTTATTCATTATAGACTGCATATTTTGAGTAGCTTCCATAGTTTTATAAAGATTGGCCTGTGCTTCTAAATCTGTACCAACCAAAAGCCTATCTCTTTGAATTTTATATAGATTTACTTCACTTTCAAGTTCTTTTATTTGATATTTCAAAGCTTTATACTCCAACTTATAATCTGTATCATCAATCTTTGCCAAAGGCTCGCCCTTTACGACTTTATCACCTTCTTTTTTAAATAGCTTTACAATCCTACCACCATCTCTTCTATAAGCCACATCGGTAAAGGTATTTGCTTCCACAAACACGGCATCAGAAACCGCATGGGTAATACGATAGTATATCCATCTGAAAGCCACTACCGAGAATATCACTATAAGAATTATCAATACAGCTATGCCAATCTTCTTATTTCTGTCCATAAGCTACTACCTCTATAAGTTTATAAACTGCCAAAGCATAAAGATATCTACTTCTTACTACATCGGTTCTTGCTTTTGTAAGATAATCTTCTGCGTCTATCACATCCGTGTTGGTACCAAGACCTACCTTGTATTTTTCTGAAGCTATCTTATAGTGTTCTTTCGCATCTTTTAGCTCAGACCTTGCCAAAACTATATCTTTTTCGGCGGTTTTTAAAGCCTCATAAGAAGCCGTCACCTGAAGCTTTATATCGTTTTCTAGCTTTTGATAATTTACTTTTGCTTGTTTATAAGCCAAAAATGCCTGATGAACTTCATGAAATCTTTTAAGACCGTTAAATAGTTTCCAAGAAATCCCAGCGCTTAAAAGGTCTTGATAGTATGGAAGCCCTGGAATTTGGTCAGAATAACCGTACCTTGCCTCGATATAAGCTTGCGGAAGATATGTAGATTTTGTAAGAGATTGATAATCCTTTGCTTTTTTTATAAGGGCTTTGCCGTATTTTAGTATGACTCTATTTCTTAAAGCTATACCTACAAGTTGATTTAAATCATATTTACTAAGTGGGTTTGATATAGAACCTATATCTTCTAAATGATGAACTGGTCTTCCTATGAGGTTTGAAAGCTTTTGAAGATAAACTTTGTATTTGCCTTGGTCTTGAGCCAATTTTTGCTTTGCTTGATTTAATTTTACCTTCGTCTGAAGTATATCTTTAAAAGCCACTAGACCCTGCTCGTACATCTTTTCCACGTTGTAAAGATGTCTTTGGTAGTCTTTTACCTCTTTCTTGTCAACATCGATAAGTTTTCTTCTTACTAAAGCATTTATATAAGTATCCATGACATCTATTTTGATATCCGTCTTAATGGCTGTAAGCATGTATTTTTGAGCTTTTAAATCGTCTTTTGAGATTTTATACTTATAAAAACTAGGCATATTAAAAAGCGGCTGCTTTAAGCCAAAAGTCCACTGAGTAAAATGGCCTTTTTGAAAGACAAAACTAGTAGGTCCTTCTGGTATAGCAAGCTCTCTACCAACATTTGAGGTGGCGTTAAAACCTATGGAAGGTAAAAAGTTTCCAAAAGCTTCTTTTCGTTTTTCAGAAGCTATCTTGGTATTTAGTTTTTGATAAAGTATATCTGTATTATACTTTACAGCGGAGTTTATAGCTTCTTTCAAACTTATGCCAAAAGATATTTGAGCAAAAGCCAAAACTCCCAAAAAGTATCTTCTCATAAAACTCCTAGTTCTTTTAAAGCCTTTTCCCAAATAGGTTTTGGATTTTCTTCGGTAAATATAAATATCTCAAGAAGATGCTTTGACAACCCTAAGAGCATATGGGCTTTGTAATCCTCATTTATACCACAAAGACTTAAAACTTCTTTTGTCTTGTTAAGAAATATCAATCTACCCTCTTTATAAAACTGTTTAAATCTATCATCGGTACACATGCCTTCAAAAAGAAGCACTCCAAAAAGCTTACTCTTTTCAAGCATTTTAGAAAAGCCATCTATAAAAAACTTTTTCTTTGCCTCTTTTATCTTGCCTGCTTTAGCAAGCTTTATAGATTCTTCTGCATTTTCTAAAAGCTCTTTTCTTGACATGGTTAATATGCTTATAAAAAAATCCTCTTTTGATTTGAAGTAAACGTAAAAAGTCCCGTGAGCTACGTTGGCCTTTTCTGTAATATCGGATATTTTTGTCTTGGTAAAACCTTTTTCATAGAAAAGCTTTATACCAGCTTCTATTATAGAAAGCTTTGTCTCTAAAGCCTTTCTTTTCTTCTTTTGCCTAGCTTGATTATTTTGCTCAAATATAGCTTCTTTTCCAATTTTACTTACTGACTCGTCAACCATAATTTAATTATAACAAACCTTCTAAGAATTTGTCAAGAGCTGATTTGTCATAGTTTGACATATACCTAGCCACATACTTTCCAATGATATCTGTTTCAACGTTTACGTAGTCTCCCACATTTTTAGCGTATAAGTTTGTATGCTCCCACGTATGAGGGATAATATTTATTCTTATAAAATCCTCAAACACATAGTTTATAGTAAGGCTTATACCGTCTATCGCTACGGAGCCTTTAGGAACTACCATAAGCTTGTAAGAAGATGGTATATATATATCTAACTCTCTATGCTCTCCCAAGGTTTTTATGCTTTTGACAGTAGAAACAAAATCCACATGACCCAACACAATATGACCATCAAGCCTAGAAACACCAGCCAACATAGACCTTTCAAGATTTACTGGGTCTTTAGCTTTTAAATACTGAAAATTTGTTCTTGCCATAGTCTCTTTTGATACATCAAAGCAAAACCCATCTTTTTCTTTTTTTACTACAGTAAGGCAAGCGCCGTTTATAGCTACGCTATCCCCTATTTTTACTTCTAAAGAAGATTTAACACACAACCTAGTATTATTTTGAGATTTTGATATAGAGCTTACAAAACCAACCTCTTCTATAAGACCAGTAAACATTAAAAACCTTCCGCAGGTCTTCCGTAATAAAAACCTTGAACAAAATCTGGCTGGATTTTTTCCATATACTTTGCATCTTCCTCTGTTTCTACGCCCTCTACAAGGATTTTATAACCAGAGCTTTTCAACCCCTCTACAAGCCAAGAGAGCATATCTTTACCCTCTCTTAGGAAAAACCTATCCAACTTTACAATATCTGGTCTTATTACGTTTAGCTTTTGGAAAGACGAGTTTTCTGTACCAAAATCATCTAAGGCTATACCAAAACCAAGAGATTTAAGCTCATTTACCAAATATCCTATTGATTCTAAAGGTTCTTTCTCTTTTCTCTCCGATATTTCAAACACCACATCTTGAGAATTTACCATGTCTTCTAAAAGATGCTTCATACGTTTTTTGTTTTTCTTAAAAATATTTACAATTCTAAGCGGCATATTTATAAAAAGCTTTGGTCGTGGAGTTATATCTAAATTTTTTATTTTTTTTATGGCCATATCTATAACATACTCCTCAAAAGCGTATATAATGTTAGAAGAGTAAACAAGGTCTATAAATACATAAGCGGGTATTATCTCTCCAGATTCTGATATCATCCTCATAAGAACCTCATAGCCGTATACGTTTTTTGCTTTAAAATCTAGAACTTTTTGGAAAACTGGGAAAAGTCTTCTCTCTTCCATCGCTTTTACCAAATCTGATATTCCTATGGTGAATTTGTTTTTCTTAATTAGATTACATATAACAACTTTGTTAGAACTATGAAAATTTGGTTGTAAGTTAGTTGTAAAATCTTTTTTTAGGCATGCAAAAGCGTTGTTTAATAAATCGTCAAACGTATCACCATGCTCTGGAAAAGATGCTATAGATACGCTAAAAGTAATATTCTCATCTTTAAAATCTTTTTCTTTTATCTTATCTTCAAAAGTCTTACGTATACGTTCTTCTACCTTAAGAGCACCAGATATGTCGGTGTTTGGCAATATAACGAGAAAACTACCACCTTCATATTTACCTGCCACATCACTTTTTCTCAAACTTTCTTCCATACTATCTGCTAGCGTTATAAGTACTTCGTTGCCCTTTTCATAACCAAATTTTCTATTTATACCTCTTAGATTATCAATATCCAAGATAAGTAGAGAAAGATGTTTATTTTCTCGTTCGCTATAAGCTACAAGCTTCCTTCCTATCTCCTCCAAGCACCCAATAGAGCTTATAAAAGTTTCTTTATAAAGCGCCAGTAAGCTAAGTGGCATCCTATCTTTTTTCATACCAAAGAGCTCACCCCGTATATGATATCATGATATATGCCAAGAAGGGCTTTGGCACCCTCTCCAGCAGCCGTTATTATCTGCTTGGCAAAGATGTTGGTGCAATCTCCAGCCGCATAAGCCCCAAGCAACGATGTCCTGTTGTTTTGGTCTATAACTATCTCGCCCCATTTGTTTAGCTTGATACCGCTGTTTATAAAAAGTTCAGTGTTTGGTTTTGTGCCTATTTCTACAAAAACGCCGTCTATCTCCATATCATAGATTTTTTGATTTTTCATATCCTCTAACCTAACGCCCACTACACCTATTTTTTTATCCACATGAATTTCCAATACTCTATGGTTTGTGAGAGCTTTAACCTTTTCATTTTTTAAAACTTTGGCTTGTAAAGACTCATCCGCTCTAAATCTATCAGTGTATTCTACTATAGTTATAGAAGAGGCATAGTTTGTGAGTTGCTCTGCCGCTTCAAAACCAGAGTTTCCACCGCCTACCACTATCACTTTTTTACCTTTATAAAAAGGTGCATCACATGTATAGCAATAAGATACACCCTTGCCTATACCCTCTTCCTCTCCCTTTACACCTAGTTTTTTGTGATCTGCTCCCGTACATATCAAGATGTTTTCTGTTTTTATCGTCGTGCCATTTGAAAGGGATATAGAAAATTCACGCTCTTTTATAACTCTAAAATCTACGGCTTCAGCATACAAAGGCAATACCTCTAGGTATTCAAGTTGCTCTACAAGCCTTTGAACAAAGCTAATACCATCTATATTTTTAAACCCCATGTAGTTTTCTATATCCCCTGAGGTTAGTATTTGACCGCCTACATCCTTTGTAACAAGGACAAAATCCATCTTTTTTCTAGCAGCGTATATAGAAGCTGCTACTCCAGCTGGACCACCCCCTAATATAACAAGCTTTCTATCCATCTTTATCTCTCCTTATATAATTCGCAAGGCTTACCAACAAGCTAGCAAGATAAGTCATATCTTTTAACCTTTTTAAAAGAAGAAGTACAGAACTTGCTATTACTATCCAAAATATAGTAATCACCACCATACATATAGCTATAACACCTAAAAAAAATGTATTCACATCTATATTATAACACCCTTTTTAACATATCAAACAAAGCATTCAAAGCTTTTTTTCTATGGGATATCTCGTTTTTATGCTCTATGCTAGCAAGACTAACATTATACCCTTCTGGTATAAAGATCGGGTCGTATCCAAAGCCTAAGCTTCCTGAAGGCTCTTTTGCTATATAACCCTTTAATTCTCCCTCTCCAAATATACCCTGAGAATCTGACATCATCACCACCATAGCGCTTACAAACTTTGCCCTTCTATTTTCTTCGTTTTCTAAAAGCCTTAAAACTTTTAGGTTGTTTAAGTCATCTTTTGGAAGATTGTAATCTTCTTCTTTTAAGACATAAGAACCAAACTCCTCTTTGTAAAACCTTGCAGAATAAACACCGGGTCTACCACCAAGAGCCTCTACCACAAGACCGGAATCATCAGCCAAAGCTGGTATTCCAAACGTCTCAAAGTAAGCCTTTGCCTTTAAATATGCGTTTGATAAAAACGTGTTGGCGGTCTCTTCTACATGAAGCTCGTAAGGAGGTTTTACAAACTCTATGTTTAAGGCTTTTAACATAGAAGATATCTCTTCAAACTTCTTTTTGTTGGAAGTGCAAATCATCAGTTCCATAGCTTTTATTCTATTCTAATTTTTATCTCCATATCAAGGGTTGAATTCACTGGTTTTTGATCTTTGGTGGCTGGGAAAAATTTCCAACTTGAGAGTTCTTTTTGAAGAATAGCGTTTAAGCTTGGGTTTGGCGTAGGGTTTAACAAAACAGCTTTGGCAGACCCGTCTTTTTTTATATAAAATCTAACTCTTAGAAGGATTTCTCTCACATCTGGAAGAAGGCTTTGAGGAATATGTGGTTTAGGTTTATAAATAGCCCTTGGGGGTGTATAAGCATTTTTAAAATAATCAGAAGAGCCGTTGCCTTTTTGTGGTTTAGAAGGTAAAGACGGCACATTGGAAGGAGCTTTTGAAGGTAAACTTAGAGAGTTTTGGCTTACGATAGGTTTATTTTCAACATTTTTAGTGTTTTGAAGAGTTGTATTTGGCGTGGGATGTGCCTGATTTTGTGGCTTAGAAATTGACTTAGCATATTGTTGCAAAGGTTTTCTAGAGGGTTTAGAAGGCGTTGTGGTTTTTGGTTTTGGCATAGTTTGTTTAATAGGTTTTGGTATTTGAGTTTTTTCATTTTCAACAACTTTTGGGGCTTTTAATATAAGTATCGTAGAATAATGAGGTTTAGGAGTTTTTAAAGATAAGCTAAAAACAAAGATAAGGATTAACCAAAAAGCCAAAGATAAGAAAAAAGAAAATACATAATCCTTATAAAGACTCATTTTGATTTAACCGCTATAAGAAGATGAAAAAAGCCTGCATTTTGGGCTTTTAACATAGCCTTTACCATAATACCGCTTGGGGCTTCTTTATCTGAGGCTATCATAACGTATTGATTTTTGTTAAAATGGGTTTTAAGATAAGCTCCCAAATCATCTAAGCTAACTGGTGCTTTGTCTACATATATGGTTTGGTCTTTTGATATGCTTATGGTGATGAGTTTGTTGTTTTGTGGAAAAGAAGAGGCGCGACCTTTTGGAAGGTTTACCTTTATAGAGTTTATATTAACCATCGATAAAGAAGCAAGCATAAAGGTAACCAAAAGAAAAAACATCACGTCTATAAGCGGTATTATAACTATCCTTGCTTTCTTAGGTTCTCTTGGTCTTTTTAGTTTCATGCTTCACCTTTTGCCATTTTGATGTGAGCTATAAGCTTGGTACCAAGGCGTTCCATTTCATCTAAAGTAAAGGTTATAGCTTTAGAAAGATAGTTGTATCCGAAAAGAGCCACTATCGCCACCAAAAGCCCCATCGCTGTAGAAAAAAGAGCTTCTGCTACGCCCCCAGTCACTTCCTTTGGAGCCACCAATCCGCTTGAGCCTATAATACCAAAAGCCTTTATCATACCCACCACAGTCCCAAGAAGCCCTATCAAAGGGGCAGCCGTTATAGACGTGTCCAAAAGCCACATACCCCGTGATAGCTTAGAGGATAGATGCATCGCCTCATCCTGAGCTATGGATTCTATCCACCAAATAGGTGTATCTTTTACTTTGCCTGAGGCTTTTAGTATCGTTTTGAAAAATTTTATATATACGTTTGAATCCGGTTTTGATTCTAAAAGCTTAGAAAAACCATCAAGATCAAAGTCATAAGACTCAATAGCATCGTGAACATCTTTGGGAATGCTGGCATTCTTTAAAAGATTCATAAATCTTTCTATTATGATAGAAAGCGCTAACACACCAAGAAAAAACAATACAACTACCGCTATACCAAAACTAAACATATTTTCTCCTTAAAAGCTAAAACAAAACAGACTTAGGGCAATATCCTTTTAGCATACAAAAAATGCTTTATTAGATACGGGTCGTTGGCTACATCGTCCACGACGACCCTTCCATAAACAGAAGATGCTTCTATCATCTTTCCATTTCCAATATATATACCAACATGGGATGGGTAAGGAGCATATGTAGAGAAAAACAGCAAATCACCGGGTTTCAGATGATGTCTTACAAGTTTCCCAAGTCTAGCTTGTTCTCTGGCAGTCCTTGGCAAATCTATACCAAGTTGTCTAAATACATCTTGTGTAAAAGCCGAACAATCCATACCCTCCCTTGAATTGCCACCAAACCTATAAGGTATACCTAGATATTGAAACGCCACCTCTTTCAACCTTTCCACAAAATTTCTGTTTACCCCTTCGTAGGAGTACGAATGGCTATAAGGTTTGTAAGTGTAGGAAACGGGGCTGACCCCCGCATCAGCATAAGCTATATTTTGTCTTATGTACTCACCTATTATATCGCCTCTTTTTGACACATAAGGATTGTTGTATTCGTTTATTATACGTTTTATAGGGTCTCCCAAGCTTACACTCATACCAAAAGCCAACATACCAAGAGCTATCAAAATCTTTCTCATAAGCTGCCTCCTTTAAAATGTCTTATCTATACTTACATAAAAAGTACGCCTTTGGGCATATTGAGGTCCAAAAACCCCTATACCTTCGTCCCTAAGCTCGTAAACGTTGTTAAATAAGTTTACCACATAAACGTTAACATTGGTATGACCGAATGCTTTAGTATAAAAATCTTTCGTAATTCCAACGTTGGTCTGGAAGTAAGAGGGTCTATGAGTAGTGTTTGGCGGATAATCACCGCTGGCAAGTCCAGACCCATATATATTATCGGCATAAACAGTTATGTCTTTAAAAGGTTTATAGTACCCACCAAAAGATGCCGTGTAAGTTTGGTCGTGGTCCATATATATATAGTTGTTTTGAAGATATTGAAGTTGCTGTGCTGTAAAATTGTACTGCTGGTCTATAGCATCCTCTGCCCTTGCTACAGAGTAAGCAAAGTTTAGATAAGCCCCGTAGCGTTTTTTCATTTTAGATATATTTAGGTTTATACCGTATTCTTTGCCGTGCTTGTAGTTAAAGGGCGTTAACACCCTTGCGTTTCCAAACTGCCCGTCGTCAAGCACGTCGTGAATTTCTTCAAAGTAAGCATCCAACATCAAAGAAGTTCCATCCTCAAACCTATGAGATGCCCCCACATCGTAATAGCTACTTCTTTGAGGAAGCACAAAATATCCTATTTGGTCTGGTGATAATCCGCTGGCTGCTATACTGTCTGCTGTAGTACCTTGAAGTACTGAAGCGTTTGTTTTTGTTACCAAAAGCATTGGGGCTGGCGTGAAAAATCTTCCATAGCTTACATGAAAAGCCGTAGACTTTGAATAGTGATAAATAAGCGACGCTCTTGGACTAAGCTGGTCTGTTTTTACAAACTGGTCTATGTAGTCAAACCTAAGCCCATATATAAAGTTAAGCTTTTTTATTATGTGCCAATTGTCTTGTATGTAATAGCTAAACGTATAGCCCGTTTTTGCGTTTGAGTAAGGGTACACATTTGGCATAGTAGAGGTTTGATTTAGTTGTGAATCTGCTGGAAATGCATATGTAATAAAGTTTCCTATAGACCTCTCGTCTTGAAAGAATATACCGGTTTTTATCTCGTGATTTACCATCTTATGAGATATATCAGCTTGCATACCGCCAGAGGTATCTTGATACTTTGAATCGGTAGCCTGACCTGTGTAAATAAGGTCTCCTATTAGGTCTGGTATGTAGTGAATCTTTGAATAAGTACCAAATACATCAAAGTGGTATTTTGTATTTTGCCCATAGTTTCCATCCAAAGCGCCTATGATAAAGTTGTAATCCTCATGTTGGTTGTCGTTTACTATTGTAGGGGGATAGTTTGAAGGGGTATAGATAGTACCATTTAAAGCTACGTTATAACAGTTTCCTGTTGGCGATGCATAATTACAAAGAGCATCTGCGTTGTCTTGGTCTGGAATTTGATATTGAGCATACACAGAGCCTAACACCAAGGAAAGCCTGTTTTCAGGATTTAAAAGGTATGAAAAGTATGCAAAGTAATCTTGGGTTTGAGATCTATCATGTATTGGATGCTTTGTGGGAGCTTGAAGTCCGTCATGGTTTTGAAGATACTGAGCCGATACAAAATAACTAAATTTGCCTAAAGTATCTTCATCGTCAAAATGAGCTCCAGCAGTGGCATCTGTGCCAAATATAGCACCCACTGAACCTCCCTTTTGAAAACCTTGTTTGGTGATAATATTTAATATACCAGCAGTGTGAAGACCATACTCTGGCGGGACTACACCAGTAATAAAGTTCATAGACTCTATGGCCCTTGTGGGTACCACAGAAGAAAACCCAGCCAAATCTATCGGAAGATAAGAGCCGTTTATCCTGTATTGGATGTTGGCATGGTCTCCTCTTACGTGAATTTGTCCAGAAGTATCTTGAACGACACCAGGAGATGTATAAAGGACCACGCTGTTTACACTTTGATAAGCGCTAAGAGGAAGCGTTTTTATAAAATTGCTGGTAAGCTTTTGGCTTAGAGCCCCGTTTTTGATGGTGGGGGCTTCGTAGGATTTTTTATACACATACTCTATACTTAACTTTTTGGGTGCTATAGATATATCTATTGGAGACTTTGAGGATACTATCTTCACACTTGGTTTATAACCCTTTTTTATAGCTTTTAAAGCAAAAACTTTGAGATTTGTATTTATATGAAAAATGCCGTTTTTATCGGATTTAGTCTTATAAAGGACTTTGCCGTTGCTGTTTAAAAGCTCTAAAACAACACCTTCTACAGGTTTTCCAAGAGTATCCTTCACTACCCCTTGATAATTAAAAGCGTAAGCTTGGGCTATCAAACATCCTAACGCAAAAATAACTTTTTTCATAAATTACCTCCTTTTTAAAAGTTTAGGTTTGTTAAAAGCCAAATATCCTAAACCAAAGGAGGTGAGCGAGAGCGAGGTTTTACAGATATTACAAAAGTTTTGAAAAAGGGTTTTACGTATATAGGCTTTGGCAACTGAGCCTTTGGAATACTTGGAAGAGGCTTACCTGAACTTTCTATGTTGTTAGATATTTTAAATATGCATATAGGACAATCATCGTGAATTTTATCATCTTTATGCTCGTGGACTATAGCTACATTTGAAGCAAACAAAAAAGAAAAAGCACATACCAAAGCAACGATAAGTCTTTTCCTTCTTATATAATCAGCTACCTTGGAAAACAAAATCATCTCAAACAAATATTATAATATGGATTTTAATTTTTCGTTAAAATCATAAAACATTTTAAAGCGAAAAAAGCATAAGTCTTTTTGACCAAATGAGTTATATTATTTTTATGGAGAGTAAAACATGAGCACAAATATTCCGGTATCTTTATATGAAAAGCTTACAGAAAAGTTTGGAAAAGAAACAGCTTTAGAGATTGTAGAAGTCTTAGAAGATACCACAGAGTATTTGGAAGATAGAGTGTTAGAAGAAACTAAAAAAAGAAAGCTAGAGCTAAGAGATGAGCTTAGAAAAGAGCTTGCCACAAAAGAAGATGTATTGTTGGTAAGACAAGAGATAGAGACGGTAAGACAAGAAATAGAGACGGTAAGACAAGAGTTAAAGGGAGAGATAAACTCGGTTAGAGAAGAACTAAAAGGTGAGATAAACTCTTTAAGACAGGAGATAAAAGGTGAGATAAAGGTTATGAAAATGTGGATATTCTTTTTGGGGGTGCTTATAGTGTTTTTAAATCAAAACACTTTGGCTTTTATAGGAAAGATAATACTCTCTATTTTTAAATAAATATGATATGAAACATATCAAAACTTATGTTTTAAGATTAAAAAGACTTGACAAAAAGACGATAATGTGCTTAAATTATTTTAAGAAACCTTTAAAAGGAGGACAAAGCTATGAAAAAGAAACTTTTGCTGGCAATGGCAGTCTTAGGAGCTGCTGCGTGGCAAGGAGCCAATGCTATAGTATTAAAAGCAAACGACAATGAGTTTGCAAACGTAGGTCTCGAGCTTCAAATCTGGGCTCAAAACGATGGAAAAGTAACAGAAGGTCAACACTCTTCCAATAACTTTTCCGTAAACAACGCTCGTGTATACTTCTCCGGTCAAATCAATCCAATAGTTCAATTTGGCGCAGATTTGGATTTCGCAGACCATAATGTTTCTGGTGTTAGTGTAGATGGCACTGCTAGAGGACATGAAGGGACAAATTACACTAGGGTATCTGATGCTTTTATCAACTTCAAATTTATGCCAGAACTTCAACTCATGGCTGGTCTATTTAGAGACCCAGTATCAAGACTTTCCAACACCGATGAGTATACCTATGTAATACCTACAGGTTATGGATATGGGTTTAATACAGTTTGGGGTAATATAGTAGGTACAGGTGTAGGAACTACCAATAACAACTATACATTTGCAAACCTTCTTGATCCATTCCAGCCAATAACTCTAGGTGGCGATATAGCTGATGCCAATAGAGATGCTGGCATAGCCATATGGGGTAATGTAGCAGATACTATGTTAAAATATTACCTCTTTGCAGCAAACGGTGCATACGACTATCAAGCTGGCATGAACGCAAAAGGTAATCTCAAATACGGTATAAGACTTGAATTTACTCCTACAATGCTTGGATACAAAAACTCTTCTGGTTTCGTGGACCAAGATACATTCTTAGGTGCTCTAAACAACCTCACCATAGGTCTTGGTTATGAGCAACAAAAGTTAGATTGTACATCTTATACTAATACTACTACTAATACTACAACTAATGGCGTTCCAGCTGACAACTCTCTTTGTGGCACAAACTCCTCTCTCACACCGAAATACTACACTATAGATGCAAACTGGCAACAAAAGTTTGGTGATTTTGTACCGGAAGTTCAACTTGGCTGGGCTGAAAAGAAAGATTTAGAGCAAGTAAATTCCGCTGCTAAAGTAAAATCTGATGGCTACTATGTACAACTTGCAGCTCTCTACGACCAAGTGGTAGGTCTTGGTAAACCAGAATTGGCTTTCAGATGGGAAGAATCAAGTGTGAAGAACTTGCTTTACAATGGCAATACCTATCTAGGTGATGGCAAAATCAACAGATATAGCATATTTGTAAACTACTACATAGCTGGTGAAGCTGCTAAAATGTCCCTTGGTGCTGATATTGTAGATCCAAACAGCACTTTAAAGAATCTATATACTGGTAGCAATCAACTCAAAGACTTCACCGACTGGACACTTGCTCTTCAAACCGAGTTCTAAGAGATTATAAGTCATGCCCCGCTTTTGGCGGGGTTTTATCAATATGAACAAGTTTGAAAAGAAATTAGAAGATGCATATTGTACAAAAGATGAAGCTATATTAAAATACAGTAATTTTAGAAAATCTAAAATCATAATTACTACAGAAAGCGTTAAAAATCTCTATTATTATGCTGATTTATTTTATAAAATACTTGTATCTACCAAATATATAAATACCACAGATGAAGAAGCTTTGAAAGATATGGCAAAAGTCCTTTGTTATATAACTATATCTCGTAGCAAGATTCCTTTTTTTGATTATATAGAAAATTACAGGCTTGTAAAATACGTATTTAAAAAGCATAGGGATTTCATAGATTCTTATCTTGAAGCAAACAAATTATTGTTAAGCGCATTCTAATATCAAACTAAGTGTTATAATCAATAATATGAAACTTTTGCCTATAGGTATACAAACATTCAGAGACATTATAGAAGGTGGTTTTTATTATGTGGATAAAACGCATTTTATACCAAAACTAACTAGTAAATACTATTTTTTATCTCGTCCAAGGCGTTTTGGTAAATCTCTTTTTCTCGACACTCTAAAAGAAGCGTTTTCTGGCAAAAAAGAGCTATTTAAAGGTCTATATCTATACGACAATTGGGATTGGAATAAAAAGTATCCTATTGTAAAGTTTGATTTAAGTCAGGCTTATCCTGATACAGAGGAAAATCTTATAAAATCTATCAACTCTTTTTTAAAAAGAATAGCCGATAGCTACGGCATAAAGCTAGAAGAAGAACTAATAGGTTTAAAATTCCAAGAACT
>NZ_BAAHXP010000003.1:0-154766 GCF_054656715.1 Hydrogenobaculum acidophilum | reverse complement strand
CCTATCTATAAATATCGTGTTTGAGCTAAGTATTAAAACATGGGCTATGTGGAGTTCTTTAGTGAGAGAAACTAAAAAATTTAAAAACTCTTTTAAAAGCTCTCTCTCGCCGTTTATATAGATATCTTCTAAGATTTGGATTTCATCTATTATGATGATGGGTTTTTGGGTTTTTGATATTTTTGATATTTCTTCAATGAGGGTGTTAAAAAGGTCTACTTCTTTTTCTTCTATTTTTTTTAATACATTTGCTTTTAATTTAAAAATACCTAAGTTTATATGAGATTCAAAAGATATGTCTATGTTGTCTGGTTTTATAAAAGTCTTTAAAAACGAGTTATAACTTGCTATCGCATACCTTCTAAAATTTATGTATCTCACCCAAAAGCCGTTTTTTGGCTTTTGACGTTCAAAATCTTCAAAGAGTTCATTTTCTACGATGTATTCAATAAAAGTAGTCTTGCCTGCAGATTTTGGACCGTATATCCAAAGTATTCTTTCTGGTCTTGTTTCAAACATTTCCATAAGAAGTTTTATCTCTTTTTCTCTATTTACAAAAGCTCCATTTCTGAAAATTTTTTTTTCCATAAAGATATTATAACAAACCAAATATTCTATATCCTCTAACAAACTCTTCGTTGTAAAAGCATTATCTTCTCTCACCCACATTTTGGAAGGGGTATATGAAATAATACATTGTTTTTTCTAAAGAGTTGTTGTTTATGCCAAGCATTATGGTATGCTTTTGACCATATTTTTTGTAAGATATCTTTATGAGGGTGGGTAGGATTTTTTGCTTTAGAGCGCTGTAGTTTTTGTACCAGTTGTATTCTCTGGTTTGGATGTTGTAGCCATAATACCTTAATTTTACTTCGTCTAAATTTTTGAAAAGCTTGATATGGGTATAGCGTTCATACTCTTTATCTTGGTAAAATCTTACAAGGTCTTCGTAATACATCGTGTATACTGGCTTTTCATAGTAAGTGATATCGTATTTTTTATTTTTTTTCTGATGGACTTTTATTATAGCCACCACAGGCAAAGAGTTTGCAATGGGAGATACGCTTACATACTCAAAGTAATCTGATTTTCCTACAAAAAAAGGAGCCCAGCCATAAGGGGATTTCACATAGTAATCAAGCATAGAGCCTACACTTTTTGTAAGCCATACATACTTTGCGTTTTGCCAGAAGTTGAGTCCATGTCTTAGTATGTTTTTATACTGCCTTAATCCTTGGGTAAAAGCCATGGTCCCAAGGACCACCATCATGCTAAATATGGCTACGGCTATTATCACCTCTATGAGGGTGTATCCTTTTTTATGTTTAGAAAGGTGCATTTAAAAGCTCTTTACCAGTAGGCCCTAAGTATTTGTATTTTAAAATATCTATGTGATATGGGTTTTTGTAGTTTTTATAAGAAAGAAAAAAATCTACATGATAAAGGTATAGCTCGTAAGGAAGTCCCGTATTGCCACCAGCAGATGCCATAGGTCCAAAAAGCATATTTTTTGGTGTGTTGATGCGGGTTTTGTTGGTAAGCTTTGCCTTCCAGCTAAGTTTTACTTGACCCATACGCTCTTCTCCGATGGGTTCTTTGTTAAAATCCACGGTTTTTAAATAGCTTACCGCTTGTGGAATTTTCGATACTATCTTTGATATGGTGTTAGCCTGCTCTAACTCTTTAAACCCTATCCTAAATAAGTACATAGTGGCTGCTACCGCCGCAGTAAGGATGAGCGACGCTATTATAATGTCTATGAGAATAAATCCTCTAACCATTTTCTAAGCTTATGGCACCAAAAGGATGGCTTACTTTTATAGTGTAGTAAAAGTCTGCTATTTTTAGTTTCATCTTACCCCCAGAGGAGGTGCCGTTGTTGTAAAATATGATTGGTTTATCGGTTTTACAAGTGAGTTTGTCTTTTAGCTTTATCTTTTTGCCGTTTATAAAAAGTTTACCCTTCTTACAGGATATTTCATACTCCACTGAGTACAAAAAAGAGTGTCTTCTTATCTTAGATAAGAGTATCAGCATTTTTTCTGCAACCTGCGATGCCATATGGCTTCTATACATGTTTATGGACATAGGGGCTACCACAGAAAACAAGATAGCTACTATGGCTACCACTATAAGCATCTCTATCAACGTAAAGCCTTTTTTCATAGTTTTATGTTGCTTACATTCATCACTGTCAGCATCAAAGATACTACTATGGTACCCACTATAAGACCCATAACGGTTATTATAATGGGTTCTACCAAAGACAGCACTCTTTTTATCGTGTTTTTAAGCTTTTCATCAAACAAAGCGTAAAGCTCGTAAAACATGTCCTTCATGTTTCCGCTCTCGTCTCCTACTTTTATCATGCCTTTAAAAATAGGCGGCACAAAAGAAAGCTCTTCAAAAGCCTCTCCTATTGATTTGCCCTCTTTTATCTTGGGTAATGTTTTTTTGAAATCCTCTTTTATAAAATCGTTTTTTATGACATTTGTAGCAAGGTCTAAGGCTTTTATAAACTCCACACCGTTTTTTAGCATAGCGTACATAGCGTAAGAAAACTTTGAGAGTTCTATCTGTATGATGAGATTTCCAAGGATTGGGGTATATATAAAGTAATTTGCAAATCTTCTATAAAGGTTTAGCTGGAAATATTTAGAGAGTATGTATACGCCTATTAGTACTCCGGTAAAGATAACCTCTGTCTTGGTGTTTAGGCTTTTGCTAAACTCATACAACACTCTTGATATAAAGGGAAGATGTTTTGGATTTGAACCAAATATGCTAAAAAACCTCGGTATTATAAGCTTAAAAATAGCCACAAGCGTTACAAAAGAGGCAAACACCAAAAACATCGGATAAGCCATGGCGTTTCTTATCTCGTTTCTAAACTTTATCCTAAAATCTGTATACTGGGCTATGTTGTCAAAAGCATCTTTGAGGTTGCCGGTGGTTTCTCCCACTTTTAGCATCGTAATTACAAGTGGGTCAAACATCTTTCTTTCTTCAAAAGCCACCGACAAAGATTTGCCACCTTTTACGTCTTTTAATATGCTCTCTAAAAATATTTTTAACTTTTCTTGCTCTAGGGAATCTATCACCATCTTGATGGCTCTATCCAAAACAATACCGGAATTTAGCAACACAGACATCTCTTTTGCTATAGTGTACAAATCATCGTCTTTTATCTTTTGGTTTTGGTTAAATATACTCTCTTTCTTTGGTTCTATCTTTACTATTACAAGCCCAGACTCTTTTAGCTTTAGCTTAGCCTCTTGGATTGTCTGTGCACTTAATATTCCTTTTATTTCTTTACCGGTTTTGTCTAAACTCACATACTCAAAATCCATCATCAGGCTATCCTAAGCACCTCTTCTATGGTGGTTATGCCTTCAATGACTTTCAAAAATCCATCCTCTCTTAAAGTCCTGTAATAAGGCTTTTGAGATAAAATATTTTTTATGCTATCTATGGATTTGTGGTTTACAAAAGCCTCTTTTAAGTCTTCTGAGTATTCAAAAAGCTCGTATATGGCTATTCGCCCTCTATAGCCGGTGTTTGCACACTTATCGCATCCCCTTCCTTTCCTAAACTCTTGTTTTTCTAAAAGATGACCAAACTTTTGGGACAACTCATCCAATTTAAACTTTTTTACAACGCTGTCTTCTAACTCTACTGGTTCTGAGCAATAAGGACAGTTTGTCCTTACAATACGCTGGGCTACTATGCCAAGGATTGAAGCGTTTATAAGATAATCTTCTATATCCATCTCTAAAAGCCTAAAAAGACTGCTTGGAGCGTCGTTTGTATGAAGCGTAGAAAATACCAAGTGTCCAGTAAGAGCAGACTGTATTGATATTTCGGCGGTCTCTTTGTCTCTTATTTCACCCACCATTATGATGTCTGGGTCGTGTCTTAGTATAGACCTTAAAGCAGATGCAAAAGTAAGCCCAATCTCTGGTTTTATCTGAATTTGATTTAGTCCTTCTATTTGATACTCCACCGGGTCTTCGATGGTTATTATCTTATCCTCTTGGCTGTTTAACATAGAGAGCACCGAGTACAAAGTGGTGGTTTTACCGCTACCGGTGGGTCCTGTCACCAATATCATCCCGTAAGGTCTTTTTATCAAATCCACCAATATATCGTAATGGTCTTTCTTGATACCAAGCTTATCTAATTCAAAACTCAATTTTCCTCTGTACAAAAGCCTTATGACCACATCTTCACCTTTTACAGTGGGTATGGTGGATGTTCTTATGTCTATGGGAGATGAGCCTATCCTTACGCTAAACTTTCCATCTTGGGGCAACCTTTTTTCTGCGATGTCAAGTCCTGACAAAAGCTTAATACGAGATGTAAGAGCCAGATAAAAGTTTTCATCTATCTCATCCATTTCATGCAGCACACCATCTATTCTAAACCTCACTATGAAACGTTTTTCTTGGGGTTCTATATGTATATCTGAAGCATTTAGCTCTACAGCCCTTGTGATGATATCGTTTAGATATTTTATTACAGGCACTTCAAGAGCCATATCCTTTAATTTCTCTGGGTCATCCTCTTCTAAGGATACAAACTCTTCGCTATTGGTGTCTATATACTTTCTATATAAAGATTTTATATATCTGTCGTAGGTTAAAAATAGTCTTACCTTAAGACCTGTATCTTGCTCTAATTTGCTTATTATGTGAATTTTTAAAGGATCTGTGGCAAGAGCCAATATATAATCGTCTTCTATATCAAAAGGCAAAAACCCGCTTTTGTAGAAAAAATCCAAGCTTATCTTTGGTGAAAGCTCATTTACAACCTCTTGAAACCTTAGCTCATCCACTTGATATTTTATGGGTATTGAAAGCTGTTGGCTTAGAGCCTCCAAAAGCTGAGATTCTGTGATGCTTCCAAGCTGTATAAGTATTTGACCTATATAACCGCCGGTTTTCTTCTGGATTTCCAGCGCTTGAAGTATATCTTGAGAAGAAACACCAAACTTTTCCCTTAATATCTCTCCTATGAGTGGTTTTTTCATCTAATGTTATTCCCAGCTTGTTATAGCTTTTTTATCAAGCTTATCATCAGGTCCTAAAGACCATATATCAAAAGTTCCATGCTCTCCTGGACATTTAAACTGATAAGGGTGTCCCCACGGGTCAAGAGGTATTTTTTTCTTAGATAGATAAGGACCGTGCCACTTTGGATTGTTGTCTGGATTTTTTATAAGGTCTTCTAAGGATTTAGGGCATTTGTCCATATCCATCATGTAAGAGCGTACTGCAGATGATAATGTCTCTATCTGGGCTTTTGCAATCTGCTCTTTTGACTGTTCAAACTTCTTAAATAGGTTTGGCATTACCAAAGAAGCTATGAGTCCTATTATAGCCACCACTATAAGTATTTCAATAAGCGTAAAGCCTTTTTGCTTTCTCATAGTCTTATTATATATAAAAAGCATAAACTTTACAATGACCTATCATTTCAACTCCTTATAAAAACTAAGCTCGCTTTTTATCTCGTCGGTAATCTTTTGGGCTTCTTCCGTATCTGTGATAATATAAGGAGTGAGCATAATGATAAGCTCTGTTTTTGTGTTGCTAATGGATGTATTTTTAAATAGGTTTCCGAGGACTGGGATATCTCCTAAGATTGGGATTTCTGAAACTCCGGTGCCTTTTTGCTGAGATATGAGACCACCAAGTATGACAGTCCCACCGTTTGGTACTACCACGGTGGTGTTTATATTTCTTGTAAGTATGATAGGGGAGTTTATACCAGAGGTGTTGTTGGGTTGGGCTGTGCTATCCTCTTGGTATATGTTTAGGTTTACGAGGTTGTTGGTTTCTATCGTAGGAAGCACGTTTAGTATAATACCGGTGTTTACATACTGCACGCTTTGAATAATACCTGCACCTCCAGTGGTAGAAGGTACATTTATAGAAGTTGCTTGAGAGTTTATAACGGGTACCTGGGTACCCACATCTATGCTGGCTGGGTGATTGTTTAAAACTAATAGCGTGGGTGTTGATAGTATCTTTACCTTGTTTTTCTGAGCAAACATGTTGAGCAGTGCTTGGAATATCTTTGAATCTGTTATATAAGTGGCTACTAAACCTCCAGATGTGGCAACTCCCAGATTCCCCAAAGTGGATATCGTATATGTGCCTTTTTTAAATCTATTTTGGATATACCATTCTATACCGTATTGCAATGAACCCGTGAGAGTTACCTCTGCTATGGTGGTTTTTATAAGCACTTGCTTGGGTGGTTTGTCTAACTCTTGCAATAAACTTCTTACAAGTTTGTACTTGGTGGGCGTTGCCACTATAAGGATGGTGTTTGTTCTATCGTCTGCGGCTACTCTCAAATCTTTTGAAGAAAACGCCAATACCTCTGGACCAGAGCTAAAATTTTGAGTAGGTACTGCCCCTTGCATCATAGGAGTTACAGCACTTCCCATGGTACCACCGTAAGGTGTCCCACCATAAGGACTCATGCCAGCATAGTTTCCGTATGCACTTGGACCAGCTAACCCGTTTAATTGACCTGCAACCACCTGAGATGATATTACTGGGCTTGATGGAAGAGCTTTAGATTTTGTACTTTTGGTTTTACTTACGGATGTAATGCTGTATAAAGATTGAAGGGCTTGTACAAGCTCGGTGGCTCTTGTAAATTTTGGTTTGTATATATAAGCCTTTTCTTCAGAACCTGCTGATTCGGCGGTATCTAGTTTTTTATCCCAATACATGATTAGTTTAAGAGTCTTATCATCTGGGGGTATTACCATCACGCTGTTTAGATAATTTATTGGCACAAATAGGACTCCTGGTTGGTCTGGGGTTTTGGCTATAGGTATGTTTAGACCTTGCAATATGTTTGATATTTGATTTATAAAGTCTTTTGGTGACCAGTAGGTTAGGTGAAGAAGCACTGGTTTTTTGTTTTTCATATAAGGTATATCTATAGCATCTAAGAAGTCTATGAGGTTTTTAATAGAATAACCAGGTCCTGTCATCATGAGAGCATTTGCCTTTGGAAATATCTGCACATCAAGGCTTGAATGATATATGTTGTGAATAAGGTTTATTGCAGTCTGCGGGTCAATGTACTTAAGAGGTACTATTTGAGTTATGGTTTGAAATGTATTTAAAGCTTTTCTTGAAAACACCACTTCTTGTGGAGGTGGTGGTGCCACGTTTGTAGGTTTTGTACTAAGATAAAGAGCACCGCCTTTTTCCGATACTTCTATGTTGTTTTTTTCTAAAAGCCCCAAAACTAATTTAAGGACATCCTCTGGTTTTAGTTTTACTGGCATATTTATGGTAACGGGTGTTTTGTTGTTTTGGGTGGCTTGGTCTATAAAGTAAGGCACTTTTAGCACTTGTCCCAACGTGTATTGTATAAAGTCCCCAAGTGGCATATTTTGTACATTTATAGCTACCTTTTCGTTGGTGCCTATTTTTACTTTTGATAAATCTAGCTTTTTGTTTTCTTTAGGTGGCAAAGGCGCTGGGGCAGTTTTTGGTTTCTTATAAAAATCTGGTATAGGTATAGGCTCTAATGGGTTTGTATTGATTGGTGTACTTTCTTCTATAACACCTAAGTTGCTGGGTTTTTCTTTTTCGTTGGTTTTTTTATTTTGCTTTGATACGGTAATCTGATTAGCTCCTTTTGGAGCCATAGCACAAGAGTAAAAAAGCATCGTGGATACACCAAACATTATCAAGAATCTTCTACCTTTCATAGTTTTTCACCTCAAAATTAAATATCCTAATAGTTTTCTTATAAAACTTATACTTATAAGTAGTTAAAGCACCTTCTTGTTTTGGTATTTTTTGTACAAAAGAAAAGCTTACATAGTTTGGACCCACAGCCAAGACCCTTACAAAGGGGCCTTTTTTATTTTTTGGTATTGTTGACATTTTGGCGTTTGGTGCTAATGGAGGGCTAAAAGGTGGTGGATGCACACCAAGAAGCTGAGGTAAACTAGGTAGTCCTGGCATGCCTCCTCCCGGCTGAGCAGGTCCTTGGGGACCACCTCCTATATCCGCTGGTATCAACTGCCCTTGACGCACTTTTATAACACTACCGTTTGGAAGAGAAAGCACTGCAAATCTTACGTTTCCTCTTTCAAATATACCAGAGAGCTTTACTGTGTTTGATACAAATATAGCTTGAGCTAAAGGAGGTAGCGTTGGTGGTGGGGGTGGTGGTAAGTTGAAGAGGTTTTTTACAAAAAGATATTTTGGGGCATATAAAGTCTTTGATATTACGTTCTCTTTGTATTGATTTTGAGTTTTTGGCTTTTGATAAGGGTTTATGTGCAAGACTGGATACTCTATAGAAGGTGTATTTTTAAATATTATAAAAGCAGTGAAAAACGCTACTATGAAAATCAATATATCCTCTTTACCAATCTTTATCATATCTTTTTCACCAACTTGTAAGTACTAACGGTAAAATAAAAGTTTACAATTTGACCAAAGGAGTTTATTTGAGCTTCTCTTACAACAGTGTATTTTGGCATAGCCTCTAAGTATTGAAAAAGAGAAAACACCTTGTAAGGGTCGTTGGTGGATAGTCTAACTTTTATATCTATCTGCTCTATGTACTTGGTTTTAGATGGTTTTGGCATCTCTATGCTTTGAAGGTTTATATTGGCTTTTTTGGCGTACTTTTTTACCAATTTAGCTAGATATATCTGTATATCCTTTGACTTGGTGTTTTCATCATATAGGTTTTCTATAGATATTTCGTTGTTTGAAATGTTTTGCTTTGGCTGTTTTATCTTTTTGGAGGTATATAGCTTTATATCTTCCATGTAATTCTGAAGTTTTGAATTTAATCTTTCTTTGTCTTTTTTGAGCTCTTCTTTCATGGGATATATTACAAACCTAAGGATAGATAATATGATAATAAGGTATATGCCTAGCTTTTTTCTATCTATATTTTTATAGCTGTCTTTTAGCTTCGCTAGGTTTGGTAATGTTACTTTTCGCATGAGTATTCCACTTTCATGTTTAAATTATAAACTTTCTGCATATTTTTTGATAAAGGAGATTCTAGGTTAAAATCTCTTATACAACTGTCTTTTGAAAGGCTTTCTAAAAGCTTGAAAGGTTTTTTGGTAACGATGGTAAAATTAGCTTGCGGAACTGTAGGGTGTAAAGGTTTTATATCTATCTGTGTTACGTAATCCCCTTTTTGCAAATGAGAAGCTATGTTGTCTAATATAAAAATAGGGTCTATATTTACTACTGTGTTTTGATAGGCTTTTATAAAAGATTTTTTGTAATGATTTTCGGGTTTTTCTTCGCTATTTAAACTAGATTTTATGAATGGTTTTAGCTTTTTATCAAGGTAAGATATCTTTTGTATGTTTTCTTGATAATACTTTTGGTTTACGTAAAGAGCGGCAGCGTATCCTATTAGAAAATATATTATTCCCCTAAATATTAAATCTTCTTTTATACTAAAAGCGCTAAATCTTTTATAAGGCTTTAAATCTATATGCTTTATATAATCTAAGAAAACCGGATAAGCTTTTAACTGCTTTTTTATAAATTCTATATCTAAACTTATATCCTCATAAGATACTATGTTTTTAACCTCAAAATCGCTAAGACCTTTTAGAAAAAATTCAAAGTAATCTTTTGAAAACTCTTTTAGCTGAAGATAGCTATAAAGCCCTTCTTCCGAAACAGCCAATATATTGTAAATGTCATCTTCTTTGTATATTAAAATATCGTTTTCTTTGGTTTTAAAACAAAGAGGCTCTGCTATAACATGAGTAAACTCAAAGTCTTTTTTTACATCTTCTAATATAGCGTAAGGAAAAGCAAATATGTTTACTTTTATCGTGTTTTCATAGGCTTTTGCTATGTTAAAACTAAAATCCATTTGCTCGTTTGGATATACATCTTCTATGTGATTTTGTATTATGCTTTTTAAATTTTCGTAAGTGGTTTTAGGAAAACTTTCTTTTAGATAATGAGCATCTTTTGAAGATATCACCAATATTCTTTTATTAAATAGCCCTTTCTTTTTGGGTTTATCTATCTTTTTTACGCTTTTATCAACCTCATAATATTCTTTTTCCCCATCCTTATAAAAGCATATATACATACATTTTATTGTTTAATGTAAATGATGGGAAGTTTTCCTTTTTCACATACCAAGTTGTATATCTTTTTGTTAATAGGAGGAGCATTCTTGTCTATCTTATATACCATGTTTACCTTAATAGGACCCATGCCAACGATGGTTATCTTGTTGGCTTTGTAATCAACCTCTGCTAAAGACAACATACCACTTGAAGGTGATATCTCGTTTGCCGCCTCTTCTGGGCTTAATTTTCTAATGCTTGCCACCGCATTTTTAAAATAATTTTCATTTACAAAAGAAAGCCATACTCTATATACATTATCTCCAAACTTACCTTTGCCCTTTGATATGTATACTCTATATTTTTCTTTCTTTTTTCCTACTTTTGATATGCTATCACCCACATACATAAAACTAAGAGGTTTCGATACCTTTTTGTAATAGTTTGTAACTCCGTAAGCACCGTTTTCCATCTTAACATCGCTTTTAAGAGGTATCACCATCCCGTAAGAGCTTATTATAGCACCTAGAAAGAAAAATGAAGCCAATATCCTTTTTACACTCATAAGTCTATTATAACATATAATTCTTTTTATAATATGGGTTGCGGGGGGATCGAACCCCCGACCTACGGATTAAGAGTCCGTTGCTCTACCGACTGAGCTAGCAACCCTTTAGATATATAATTATACCACTTTTTTATACCACTTTTCATGATGTTTTAGGACTTGCAAATTTACTTTGAAAGCGGCATCTGGAACCTCAAAAAGCTTGTGTAAATTGCAAACTTTTACGTTTAAAGACTGTCTACTCTTTTGTGTAAATCTTTAACCCACCACGGTTTCAGAATTGGATGACCCCTTCGCAGCGGTTCAAATCCGCTTTTAGGCTTTTAAATTAAAGGCCAAATCTTACAGCTTTACCTACTGGAGTATCTTGAGGAGGTGTTTCATGCCAAAGCATATTCATAGCAAAGTTTAGATTGTCTTCAAGCCTTATTGCGTAGTTATCCCAGAATACACAAGTTCCAGCCAACGTAAAATATCCACCGCTTACAGGTGCAATATGGTCTGCTATGAGAAGAGGGTAGTAATCCATGTTGGATTTGGCACTTTCTTCTCCTGCCACCACTATCTTGATATCTGGCATTATTGTTTTGATAGAACACGTGCAAGGAAGCACCACCGCATTTACATTTACTTTATTGTCTAAGCCTTTGTTGTATCTTCTTATTTTTGTGCTTTTAACAAAATATTTATCACCATCATAGTTTGAGCTCTCGTCTATCACCTCATCTGGATTTAGCTCCATGCCAAAAGCCCTTGCCAACGTATTGCAAGTATCTGCTATGTGGTCTTCGTTTTTGTAATAGCCAAGAAGTATCACTTTCTTGCCTAATTCTTCAACAGCCCTTACCACATCTTGAACTTCTTTTTCGGTAAATGGTATCTCAGGATAGTTAAACACTATGGTGTCGTATTCAAATAGCTTATCCCAGCTGTCCACTTCGTCAATCTGAAGGCCAAACTCCGGGGCCTTTTTCTCAATGATAGAAAAATAATAATAATCCGTTACCGTAAACTCTTGATGAGTTATGCTCCATGCTACTTTACAAATATTTTTCATGCTTTTATTATAACATGTCTTAACCTCCTCATATGGACAGAAAAGAAGGCGGTGTAAGTTTCAAGCCTACCACGATTAACAAGTATGACAATAGTTTATTTGTATCTAGCGTATAATATTTCTATGGATTTTGCGCTTATATTGGTTTACATGCTTTTAATATATGGATTAGCAGAGCTCATAGTAAACGCCATAGATGTTTTAGCCCATGAGCTCAAAATCCCGGAAGGTGTAACGTCTTCTGTGATAGCGTCGTTGGTGACTACGTTACCAGAGTTCTTAGTACCTTTGATATCTTTTTTAAAAGGATCCAAGGAGACATCGCATATTGGTCTTGGTTCTATATTTGGTGGTCCCATGTTTCTTAGCATGTTTGGTTTTGGTTTCATGCTTTTAATAATAGAAGCAAAATACAAAAGGTTTAAAGATTTATACGATTTAACAAACATACTTTTTTTCTTGCTTGCTTTCAACGTAGCCATTTTACTAAACTTTCTGCCTTTCAAAAAGCCATCGGTGGCGGCATTTTTACTAATTTATGGATATTTTGTCTATATTCAATTTAAAAGCCAAAAATCGGCTAATGAGCAAGAAAAAGAAAAACTATTTTTTTCAAAACTAGGTATAAAAGGATATACAAAGACTCTTGCTGTAATTCAGGGGCTTTTAGTGATGATAGCGCTTCCTTTTGTGATAGATGGGGTTGTCCTTAGCATACAAAACATATCACATATATTAGGATGGGGTTCTTACAAAAGCGCTTTGGTGTTTTCTCCTATTGCCACAGAGCTACCCGAGCTTTCTAACGCTTTTATATGGGCAAGAAAAGGAAAGCTAAAATCTTCCATAGGAAATATAGTAGGCTCCTTGGTTTTTCAATCCTGTATGCCGGTGAGTTTAGGCCTTTGGTTTACCGATTGGCAGATACCAAATATGCTTATGATAGGTGGTTTTTTGAGTATTTTAAGTACACTGACATTTTCTCTTAGTATATCAAAAGCATTAAATGTTAGGATTGGTATCATAATTATTTTATTTATAATTGTGTTATACTTTTTATATATACTATGAGAAAGAAAGATTTGATAAATCAAGTGATGACAAAGCTTCAAAAACAAGAAACGACGCTAAAGAGAAAAGATGTAGAGCGTATAATAAATATGTTTTTAGATATACTAGAAAACACAATCCTTTATAAAAAAGAAGAGAAAATACAACTTTCAGGTTTCGGGACTTTTTATATAAAAGAAAGGCAGCCAAGGATTGGTAGAAATCCAAAGACTGGCGATTTATACAAAATACCTGTAAGATACAACCTTACTTTTAAGCCTAGCCAAAACTTTGTTTTACAGGTAAACCACAAGAAAAAGTCCTAACGGAATGTGGCGCAGGTGGTAGCGCACTGGCATGGGGGGCCAGGGGTCCCGGGTTCGAGTCCCGGCATTCCGATTTTAAAAGTTTTGATTTTTTACGATATAATATATCTATTAGGAGAGGTTTATGAGGAAATTTAGCAAGGCTTTTTCTATAATAGAAATGCTCGTCGTAATAGCTATATTTGCAATATTGGTATACATATTTTCAGGTCCAGGTATAAGATGGTATCATGAGTACAAACTTTACTCAGAAGGACAAAGGCTTCACTACATACTAACGGAAGCAAAAACATACTCCATATCAAATACTGTTTATACATCAGTTTGCGCTAGCAACTCCTCTATTTCAATCTACAATTTAGGAACGTACCCTACTTCACTTTGCACAGGCACTGCTATAGAATCTTACTCGTTGCCATCTTATGAAACTCAATATCTTAGCTATACAGAAAATCAAACAATATCCTATAACCCAAGGGGTGTGAGCCATCAAAACGGAAACCTATGCGTGTATGATTCTTATATAAACCAATACTATATGATATGTGCATCTTATGCGGGCATAAGAGATACCTCTGGCACAGGTGCCTGTCCAACTAACTGCTAAATATCATAGATTTTTCTATTTTTGTTTGCTATAATTAACAATCCTAAGTTAGCGAGAGGTTAGTAATTATGTATGCTGTTATAGAAACTGGTGCAAAGCAATACGTAGTAAAAGAAGGTGACGTTTTAAAGGTAGAAAAGCTACCTTTCAACGAAAACGAAGAGATAGAGATACCTGCTCTTAGCGTAGTAAAAGACGGCTCTATCAAGCAAGGCGGTAAGGTGAAAGCAAAGGTGCTCTCTACTGCCAAAGATAGGAAGGTGTTGATTTTCAAACATCTTCCAAAAAAGCATTCTAAAAAGTTGAGAGGGCACAGACAATTTTACACAAAAATTTCTATACTATCCATAGGAGAGTGATATATGGCTTCAAAAGCTAGTGGTGGTTCAACAAGAAACGGTAGAGATAGCAATTCAAAGCGTCTTGGTGTTAAAGCTTTTGGAGGACAGTTTGTGAGAGCTGGCTCCATTATAATACGCCAAAGAGGGACAAAAGTGCATCCTGGCAAAAACGTAGGCCTTGGCTCAGACTATACGATATTTGCTTTAAAAGATGGAATAGTAAAGTTTGAAGAAAAGGGAAATAGAAAATTTGTCAACATAGAACCGGTGGAAGCAAGTGCATAAGACTACAGAAGAAAAAGTGCCTCAAAGAGAAAGCACAAAGGATAAAATCATAGAAATAGCTGCAGAAATTATAGCTCAAGAAGGCTTAAGGGGTTTTACAGCTAAGAATATAGCCGCTAAATTAAATATAACAGATGCCGCTATCTTTAAACATTTCAAAGACATGAACGATTTGGTACAAGCAGTTGTAAAAAAATACACAGGCGATTGTTTAACAGCCATACGAACCATAATATTTGACAAAGAGTTATCTATACAACAAAAAATAGATAAAATAATGGACACTCATATAGACATGCTTGAAAAAGCAAAGGGGCAATACCTGTTTTGTGTTTTGAAGTATCGCGCTCAAATATATACGACAACAGGGCCGTGGTAAGCTTCTTAGAAAACTATTTTGATTTGATAAGTATTCTTCTTCATAGAGGTACAGAAGAAGGCATAATAAAAAAAGATATAAATATAGAAGAGGCTGCCTTTACATTTTTAGGGCTTTTACAATCAAGGGTATTTATATGGTTTTTAAGAGGGAAGGAAGGTAGCATAGTAAAAGATAAAAAAACGTTAAAGATGCTATTTGAGGAGGGGTTGTTTGGTGCAAACCCATAGATATTTTGTAGTACACGGGCATTTTTACCAACCTATTAGGGTAAGTCCTTCTTTAGGCGAGGTTGATTTAGAACCATCTGCTTACCCATACGAAAATTGGAACGAGCGTATCCTTAGAGAATGCTATTTACCAAACGCATATGCCCATATAAAAGAAGGTGATTTTGTTGTAGATATAGTAAACAACTATCAAAATATAAGCTTTAATATAGGTTATACTCTTTTAAGTTGGTTTGAAAAAAATGCTCCATACATGTTAGATATTTTTAAAAAAAGCTCAAAAAACGCCCTTGCCCTTAGCTTCAATCATACCATATTGCCTTTAGACCCAAAGCTTGACAAAGAGATTCAAGTTTACTGGGGTATTAAGACCCATGAACATTATTTTGGCGTTAAACCAAAGGGTATGTGGTTGCCAGAATGTGCCGTAGATTATGAGACATTAGAAGTTTTTAAAGCTTTTGGCATAGATTATGTAATATTGGCACCTCACCAAGTATCAAATAAGACTTCAAAAAATTATGGACACATAAAGTTAAAAAACGGTGATATAAAGGTTTTTATATACGATGGCATCATATCCGCTAAGCTTTCTTTTGAAGATTTGCTAACAGATGTAAAAAGATTGGCAGACGCTTTTAAACAATCCGGAGAAAACATTCCTATAGCGGCTACAGACGGTGAAACCTTTGGCCATCATAAAAAGTTTGGGGAAATGGGTCTTGCTTACCTTTCAAAGCTTATACCCTTAAAAGCCCTAAACGAACTTGTAGAAGAGCTAAAAGATTTTGATTATGAGTTTAAATTAGTAGAAAACACCTCTTGGAGTTGTCCTCACGGCATAGAAAGGTGGCGTACCCACTGCGGATGTAATTCTGGCGCCCACCCAGACTGGAACCAGTACTGGCGAAAACCTTTAAGAGAAGCTTTGGAGTTTTTAAGAGAAAAACTTAAGAAAAACTTAGAAGATTTTACAAAAAACTTTAATATAGACCTAAGAGAGATTCTACTGAGCTATATAGATGTGATACTAGGCAAAAAGGATATAGAAACATTCCTAAAAGAAAAAAGCATAGACAAAGAAGAGGATAAAATAACCATTGCCAAGCTCTTAGATGCTTACAAGTGCGTTCAGTTTGCCTTTTCTTCAGATGCTTGGTTTTTCGACGATGTATCTGGGATAGAGGTAAGGCATTGCCTTGACATGGCAAAATACGCTATTTATCTTTTGAAAGATTACGAAGACGTAGAAATCCCCTTCACAAACATATTAGAGCAAGCCAAAGGAAACACAAAAGAAAGACCCACCGCAAAAGACGTATATATAAAAGATGTCAGAGTTTACAAGCTAGAAGATATCGCTTTTCATATAGCAATCATGTATCATTACGGGCTTTTAAAAGAAGAAGGATTATTTTTAAAATTTTACTACGAAACATCAAAATCCGGAAACTATGTATATGTATTTTTAAAGAACAAAGAGAACCTTGATAGAAACTCTTTTGAGTTTAATGTAAAAGATTTTGATATTTCAAATATATTTGGTGCTTTTAAGAAAAAAATCACAGAATATACATTAGAAAATATCATAAAAGATAATATAGACTATTATGAAAAGCTTCTAAAACAAATAACAGTCAAGTTAAACAAAGTAGAACGTATGTCACCTTTCATAGAACAACAGATGGCTTTTATAGAGCATATAGCCAAAAATGTGCTTCTTTATATGTTGAAAAAAGATGAAGACATAGAAAGGATTACTTCTTTTTATAGCAATATGACCGAATTTGGCATCAGTTTAAAATCAGTTTACATAACCAAAGAAGCCAGCAAATACCTTTATAGAAAAGCTAAAAAGCTTCCAGAAAACGAAAAGGAGTTTCTTAAAGTCCTTGGTTTTGTAAAGCTCTACAACAAAGATGAGCAGGATTACAACCTTATGATAGGTATATGGGATACTCAAAACGAAGTTTGGAATAAAAAAGACCTTATACAAAATAAATCCATTTTAGATGCACTTCACATAGCCTATTGATGGTAAAATATTTCTATGTACAACCAACCCGATGAAAGAGGCTATTTTAGAGAAGGCGATATAGCTTTTGGCGGAAGGTTTTTACCTGAAACGCTGATGTATGCTCTTGAAGAGCTTGAAGATTATTATAAAAAGCTAAAAGATGATGAGGCTTTTAAAAAAGAACTAAATTACTACCTAAAAGACTTCGCTGGAAGACCTACACCCCTTTACTTTGCAGAAAAGCTTTCAAAAATGGCAGGCGCTAAGATATACCTAAAAAGGGAAGACCTTCTTCATACCGGGGCTCATAAAATAAACAACGCTATAGGCCAATGCCTTTTGGCAAAAAAGATGGGTAAACACCGCATTATAGCTGAAACTGGAGCCGGTCAACACGGAGTTGCTACCGCCACAGCATGTGCTCTTTTGGGTTTGGAGTGCATAGTATATATGGGAGAAGAGGATGTAAGACGTCAAAAATTAAATGTTTTTAGAATGGAGCTTTTAGGAGCAAAAGTTGAAGTAGTCACATCTGGGACCAAAACCCTTAAAGACGCTATAAACGAAGCCCTAAGGGATTGGGTAACCAATGTAGAGACCACACATTACGTAGTTGGTTCTGTGGTGGGACCTCATCCTTTTCCAATGATAGTAAGAGATTTTCAAAAAGTAATAGGGGAAGAAACTAAAAGCCAAATACTTGAAAAAGAGGGAAGATTGCCTGATTTCATCGTAGCTTGCGTTGGTGGTGGGTCTAACTCAATGGGAATATTTTATCCTTTTATAGAGGAAAAAGATGTAAAACTCATAGGTGTTGAAGCTGGTGGGCTTGGCCTTGCCACAAAAAAACACGCAGCGCCATTATCTGATGGTGAAGTTGGCATACTTCACGGTATGAAATCTTATTTTATGCAAGACGAAGAAGGTCAAATACTTGGTACACATTCTGTATCTGCTGGTTTAGATTATCCTGGGGTAGGACCTGAGCACGCTTTTTTAAAAGCCACCAAAAGAGCCACATATATATATGCAACAGACTCTGAGGCTTTGGAAGGTTTTAAGCTTTTGGCAAAAACAGAAGGTATAATACCAGCTTTAGAATCTTCTCACGCTATCATAAAAGCCTTAGACATAGCAAAGGATAATCCAAATTCTCTTATTGTAGTAAACCTATCTGGCAGAGGCGACAAAGACGTAAATCAAATATTTGAGATGCTAAAAGGTGGATAACCTCTTTTCTAAGGTATCCAAAAACTTCTCATATAGCTCTGATATGGAGTTTGCCTTTTCGCAGAGTTTTTTATCCGCCAATATCTCTTTTTTGCTCAAGAAAGGTCTTATAACATTTTCATATGTGTGTTTGTGTTCTTCATAGTCGTACATTATATCATCTTTATCCATAGAATCTATATCCACCATATAACCTTTGTACAATACTTTCACAGATATAAGTATATTCTCTAGCTCTTTTTCTAGATTGCCCTTATCCTTACCTGCCAAAAATATCCTGTTAAACTTTGAATAATTTAAATGTTCCATAGATTTTAATATATTTTTAAAAGCATAAAAAAGAATGAGCAATATAAGTATGCAAAATTTTGCAACAAGTATACCACGCCCCACAAGTCTGCCACGATTTACAAGTATACCACGATAAATTATAGGCTATATAAATCTATCCAATCTAAGTTTAACGCATGAAGTACGTGGTCTATTATCATCTTGCTGTGAAGCTCTGGTATTTTCTTAAATTTCTCGTATTTTTGAAGTATAATGTTTTTAGTTTTTTCGTCTATTTTAGACCACTCTTTTTCAAATATTATTTTTTTTATATGTTCTAAAGACTTTGCCGCCTCTTCTTCGGTGGTAGGGTAAGGTATTTTATCCAAGTCTATGTTGTATTTTTTATCAAGTCCAGCGTATTTCAACCTTCTTAAATGGAAATCAAATCTTGAGATATACCAATACTGGTCTTCGCCTATCCACATCTTTCTTATAAAATCGTTGATAGAAACGTTTATATCCTTTTCACACATAAAAAGCATAGCTTTTCTTCTTTTGAACTCCGGAAGTCTATACATGTACTTTTCTATACCAGAAAGTATCACTTCAACCGGGATTTTCTTTTTAATGAGATATTCAAGGTACAACTCTTCCATATAAGACAAGTAAAAACTACTTTGTTTTAAATCAAGAAAAAAATCTTTTACCTTTTGATAATCGGGGCTTTGTTTTATAGTTTCAGCGCTTTTATCAACAGCATCCATCTATTCTATATCAAGGTTTTCTAAGGCGTTTTTTAACGTTTTTATTTGAACAACAATGTTTTCTAAATCCTTCAAAGGTATAGAGTTTGGTCCATCGGAAAGTGCCTTTTCTGGGTTTGGATGAGTCTCCATGAAAACGCCGTCTATCCCTACTGCCACAGCAGCCCTTATCAGATATGGCACAAATTCCCTTTGACCCGACGAGCTTCCACCAGCACCACCAGGAAGCTGTACGCTGTGAGTAGCATCAAATATAACCTTAGCATACTGTCTCATAATAGGCATAGAGCGCATATCCACCACAAGGTTGTTGTATCCAAAAGAAATTCCTCTTTCAGTAAGATAAAATATACCGTCTTTGTTTTTTGATTTTAGCTTATCTATGATATGCTTTGTATCCCAAGGAGCTAAAAACTGACCCTTTTTCACATTTACAGCTTTGCCGGTTTTGGCAGCTTCTAAAAGTAAGTCTGTTTGCCTACACAAAAAAGCTGGTATTTGGATAATATCTACAACTTCCGCCACGGGTTTTACTTGATAAGTCTCATGCACGTCTGTAGTGATAGGCAAAGATATCTCTTCCTTTACTTTCCTTAAAATCTCAAGACCCTTTTCAAGACCAGGTCCTCTAAAAGAATTAAAAGATGTTCTATTTGCCTTATCAAAAGAAGCTTTAAAAACGAAATCAAACTCTTTATACTTTAAAGAAAGCTCTTTTAGGTGGTGTCCTACCTCAAGACAAAGCTCATAAGACTCTATTACACAAGGACCAGCTATTATGAGAAATTTCTTTTCCATCCAAAAACTCCGTTAACTTATTATATCCACCCATATCAAAAGCCCCCACAAAGGCTATAGCTTCATTCTCTTTTAAATGTGATAATATATCTTTTGCATCAAAGCTTGGTTTATCAAAATACCTTTCGTAGGTTTTGTAGGCTTTTACAAATAAAACATCTTTTAAAGGATTTTTAGATACAATCAAAATAGATGAATCTTTGTAAGAAAGCTCTGATTTTATGTGAGCTTTTATTTTCTTAGCGTTTAACAACGTTTCTTTGTAAGACTCACCTACTATAAAACAAGGAGAAGCATCGTATATATCTGCAATAGGTTCTAGCGAGAATACTATTTTTATATTTTGCTTCGTAAGATAAAACACATCATCTTTTGAAATGGAAAAATCGACGTTTGCCTTTGCTATACCGTTGGTGGGCTTTGAATAATACCTAATGTAAGAAGGTACGGATTTGTCATCCGCAAAAAGGTATCCACTTATTAAGTCCCATCCCAAAAAGCTAAAGTTTATCTCTTTTGTGTAAAGTCCCATCGATTCTGCTAAAAGCCTAACACTTTTTATAAAAAGAAGCTCTTCTTTAGAACCGGGGCTCATTTTAGCCCACATAAAAAGCTCTTCATCCGGTTTTTGATTAAAAAGTCCATGTATACATCCACAGTAATCTTGAGAGTATATTTCGTTTAACTTTGTAAGCTGGTGCATTATCTCTACGCCACCACCTTTTCTGTAATCAACGCTTATAAAATCAACACCGTACTCCTTTGAAAATAAAGAAGCTACATGGCTTATTTGATTAAGGCTTTTTTTGGGACTCATTAAAAGCGTGGTGGTGATAGCTTTGGCTCCTAACTCTTTGGCTAGTTCAAAGGATTCTTTTAGCCTTATATCAAAACAAATCTCACAGCGCTTTCCTTTTTCAGGTTCTTTTTCTAAGCCTTCCACTCTTTTAAGCCAAGCATCATCGTCGTATTTTCCCTCTATAAGGGGTATACCAAGCTTTTGACAGACTCTTTTTGTTTCTACAAGCCTTAAATCGTATTCTGTTTTTGGATGAATGTTAGGATCGTAGAAAAAACCTATCCACTCGTAATCTTTGTAGTCGTTTTTTAGCTTTTCTAAAAAATAAATACTATCAGGAGCACAGCATATATGAACAAGCCCTTTCATTTTTGAACCCCTAGCTTTAGCACCAAAGCATCCTTTTTAATCTCATAATCTTTTATTATTATACGCTCTTTAAACTGGTTTGGCACCTTTAAATAAAGCTCTGACGCTTTTATATAGGGCCAGAAATTTAAATAGGGTTTTTTGTTTATTATTTCAAAGGTACTTGGCAAAAGCTCTATATCTTTTTCTAAAAGCATGTCAAAACCAATGGCTCTTTTACCAGCCTTTCTATCGTTTATAAAATACTCTCCTTCTTTCAACCTTATCTTGTAATCTTTGCTAAAAGCCAAAAACTTTTTCTTTACTATTACATCCATAACGTGAGGTTCAAGGCTAATAGATGCTCCCACAACACTTTCCAACTCCTTTTGCGAAAGGGGAAAATCTATGGTAGCTTCCATCAGGTTCCCAAAGTTTATCAAGTCCTCTGCAAAAATACCCATGCTATAATATTAACTATGGAATCAATCTATGCAATAGTTTTAATCACAACACGCTCTTATCACGCTTTTGCGTAAAGATATCTACAAAATTTTATATCTTGTAATTAGATATTAAGTTCATATATTTTATTGTATGGGTATAAAAATTCAAGAGAACCTAAAGGAGCTTTACGAAAAGGACTTTGTAGACTGGGTAGATAAAAATATAGAGCTTTTAAAGAACAAAGAGTACAGCTTGGTAGATTGGGAACACCTTTTAGAGGAAATACAAGATATGGGAAATAGGCATTTAGAAGCTGTAATTAGCTATCTTGCAATTATTTTGGAACACATGTATAAGCTGGACAACTTCAAAAAAGATGAAAAAGCTGGTAGAGGTTGGATAAAAAGCATACTTAATTCAAGAGATAAAATAAATCTTTTGTTTAAAAGGTACCCAAGCTTAAGATCAAAACTTCCCAATTATCTCCAAGAAGCATGGGAAGATGCAGCGTTAAATACAGTAGCGTGGTTAAGAGACAATGATTTAAATCCGGATAATTTCAACATTCCAAAAGAATGCCCTTACGCTTATGAAGAGGCAATGAATAAGCCGTTTAAGCTTTTTGATTAATTTTATTCAAATAAGTTATAATATTAACTATGGAATCAATCTATGCAATAGTTTTAATCACAACGCCAAAAGATAGAGCTAAGGATATCGCAAAGTTTATAGTAGAAGAAAAGCTTGGGGCTTGTGTTAACATTGTAAGCGGGGTGGAATCTATATACTGGTGGCAAGGCAATGTTGAGACTTCTGAAGAAGCCCTTCTTATAGTGAAAACTTTAAAAGAAAAGATTGTGCTTTTAATAGAAAAGGTAAAGGCAATACACCCTTACACAGTACCAGAGATTATATCTTTAAACATAGAATCAGGCATCGAATCTTATCTAAAATGGATAGAAGAATCAATTGGATAAGTAATTTTGCTTAAACCATCTGTTAAATATTTCTACAGCCCAGATGTGATGTTTGTAGGCTTTTGAGTTGCCGTTTTCATATAAAAACCTTAAAAAATCCTCTTCAAAAAACCCATGCTCTTTGTTTATCAAAAGCCAATCTTTTAAAAAATCCTTTTTTTCTTTGTAAAACCATTCTATAAATGGGTATGAAAATCCTTTTTTCCTTCTATAGACAATCTCTTCAGGAAGGTATTTTGTAGCTATCTTCTTAAGAAGGTGCTTGTTCTGATTTGATATCCTAAGATTAGGGTCTACGTTTAAAATAAGCTCGTGAAGCTTATGGTCAAGCATAGGCGCTCTTAACTCCACCGAATGAGCCATCGCCATCTTGTCTACTTTCATCATTAAAACTTCCCCTATCCACATATACATATCCACAAAGTAATACCAAAGAGATATATGATGATGCTTAAAGGGTTCAAACTTTTTTGAGAATAGTTCAATTTGGCTGTTTTCATAAGAAAATCTTAAAAACCTTTGAAGCTCAGGGTCTGTGAAACATTCTCCTATTGTCCTAAAAACAATCTCATCTTTTAACGCTCTTCTTAAAAGCTCCGTTGGTTTTGAAGGGTTTTTATCCAAAGATTCCAGTATAAGCTCCTTAGACTCTTTTTTTAGGCTTTTAATATTTTCGTAGGTTAAATATTTATAATATAAATCATAACCAAAGAAAAGCTCATCGGAACCCTCACCAGAAAGCGCTACTTTTATACCGTTTTCTTTTACAAAAGAAGATATGATATAAGTGGGTACTGTGGCTGGGTCGTTTATAGGCTCATCTAAAAAGTAAACCACCTCGTCAATTTTTTCTATGAAGGTTTTTGAGCTTATGGTGATAGGATGATGGTTTGAGCCTATTGCTTGAGATGCCTTTAAAGCCCAAGAAAGCTCGCTGTAATGCTCGTGCTCGTCGTATCCTATAGAAAACGTGTTTATGTGTCTACCAAAGTTTTCTTTGGCTATTTTTGAATACAAAGCGCTTACAAAAGAAGAATCTAAACCCCCAGATAGCAAAGAAGCCACCTCCACATCTCCTACAAGTCTAAGCTCCACCGATTCTATAAGTTTTTCTTCTATATCTTTTAACAGTTGGTCCTCGTTTTGATAGCTTTTAGAAGCATATTCAAGCGGATTGTAGTACTCTTTTATAAGAAGTCCGTTTTTATCTAAAATCCCAAAACAAGAAGGTGGAAGCTTGTATATACCCTCATACATCGTTTTACCGTGAGAAGGTGCCAAATATCTTAAGTAATCTGCCACTGCATTTTTATCAGGAAAGGGTTTTTTATCAAAAAACGGTAAAAGGGCTTTTATCTCAGAAGAAAACAAAAAATTTCCTTTTACAAAAGTGTAGTAAAAAGGTTTTTTGCCAAATCTATCCCTTGCAAAGAAAAGCCTTTTTTTGTTAAAATCGTATATACAAAAAGAAAACATCCCTCTAAGTTTATCAAGAACCTCTATATCAAAATATCTATAGGCTTTTAAAAGGACTTCTGTATCGGAGTTAGAGTTAAAATGTATTTCTTTTGAGGCAAGAAAATCCCTTATATCTTTAAAATTGTAAATTTCTCCGTTGAAGATTATGACGTTGTTGGTCTCTTCATCTACCATGGGTTGATTTCCCAAAGGCGATAAGTCTATGATAGATAGTCTTCTATGTCCAAATATGATATCTTCATTTTCATAAATACCGTGAGCATCTGGTCCTCTGTGGGCTATTTTGTCTAAAGCCTTTTTAAAAAGGTTTATATCTATAGATTTTGGATTTCCAAAAAGCCCCAATATACCACACATGTTAGTACCTTTTAAGGTCTTTGGCTTTTAAAATAGTGTCTGTAAGAAAATTTATATCCACCTTCATAGAACCCCATACGTTTTTGGCTAACTCGTCAAAGCGTTTTCCTATAAGTTTTAAAGCTGTATTTACAAGAGTATCCTTGTCGCTTACCCATTTCATAAGTCCCACATCCACCACATACTTATCGTAATGGCTTATAAAGCTTCTGGTAGATATAACAGGTGTACCAAAGTAAGTAGCTTCTAAGTTTATGGTACCACCTCCTCCTATAAACAAAGATGCAAAAGCCAAAAGGTGCTGAATTTTGTATTTTTTTTCTAAGATGATGGCAAAATCAAAAAGTTCTTTCAAGGGTTTGGCTTCGTATCTTGGTATTATTACAAAAGTGGCATCTACCTTGTCTTTTAGCTCTAAAAGACCATCGTACAATAGGCTATATTTTTTCATAACGTAAGAGGCTTTAAACTCTTCTTCTCTTACTACCACTATAGGTTTATCGATGGGTATCTTCATCGTATCCTTTACGTAGTTTATATCTGGTTCAAAATCGTAAAGCCATATCAAAGGGTCTATAAAATCGTAAGTATAAACTTGGTCTTTTTCCAAGGCAAATCTATAAAATATTTCATCTGGTACTACAAAGGGTTTTAAAGCAATAGTAGAAAGAGGAAGCGTAAGCCTTGCCTGAGGAAGCGCTTTCTTAAAATCGTGCTTGTAATCAGAAAGAGGTATATCATAAAAATTCACTATCGGTATTCCAAGACCATAGGCCACTCTATTGGCATCTACAGAAGATACGCTTACCATAACATCCGGGTTATATTCGTCTAAAAGCTTTGTCATTTGATACATTCTTTCTATGCTAGCGTGAAGTTTACCGTTTAAAGTCCCACCTCCAAAGCCACCTATTACGTGGTACGGTATGTTTAACATACTAAGGAGCTCTACTATCTCTTCATAACCCTCTGATTTTCTAGTGGTTATTAGGACATCTTCCTTTTTGTCTTGAAAACGTTTTATTATAGGATTAAAAAACAACGCAGCTTTTGGAGTTACTATATCAAACCATATCATTTAACATATTATAACAGAGTCTATCTTCTAAAAATTATATTTAGTAAAATAGTAAGCAAAATACTAAGTATTATAGAGCTAACTATAGGAAAGTAAAATACAAAGTTGCCGTTTTTATACACTATATCTCCGGGTAATCTTCCTATTGGTATGTTTAATTTTCCAAAAAGCATTATCAAAAGCCCAATACCAGCAAGCACAAGACCAAATATTATAAGAAGTTTCGCAAACTCGTTCATAGCTTTATCTCTACCGGATAGTTGTCGGTAAAACAAGCATCGCAAAAAGAATCCGGGTCTTGAACAGACCTCATTAGCCCTTCTAGTGAAAGATATCTCAAAGAATGAGCACCTATAAACTTTCTTATATCCTCTACAGACATGTGACTTGCCATAAGCTCTTCTTTTGTAGGAGTGTCTATACCATAATAGCATGGTCCTATCACAGGAGGAGAAGCGATTCTCATATGTACCTCTTTTGCTCCAGCTTCTTTTAATAGATTTACAATACGCTTTGAAGTGGTGCCTCTTACTATAGAATCATCTATTACCACTACGCTCTTGTCTTTTATAATACCTTTGTTTGGATTTAACTTCATTAAAACGCTTAAATTTCTAATATCCTGAGAAGGTGCTATAAAAGTCCTTCCTATATAGTGGTTTCTTATAAGCCCCATCTCGTAGGGTATATTTTTGTACTGACTATAGCCTATAGCCGCCGGCATACCAGAGTCAGGTACAGGTATTACTATATCCGCTTCTACATCATCTTCTTTGGCAAGTTCCATGCCCATTTTTTTTCTTACGTTGTATGGGTATTCGGAAAAGATAAAACTATCAGGCCTTGCAAAATACACATGCTCAAAGATACATTTTTTTGTATTTTGGCTTTTAGAAAAAAAGTAAGTCCTTATGCCGTTTTCATCTACTATTGTAACCTCACCTGGCTTTACCTCACGCCAGTAATCAGCTTCTATGATATCAAAAGCGCAAGTCTCAGAAGCAAACGCTATGGCATCTTTTCGTCTTCCCATGAGAAGTGGTCTAAAGCCAAGAGGGTCTCTGGCGGCTATCAGTTTTCCATTTATTATCATAATAATGCTGTAAGCTCCTTCCACAAGCTTTAAAACACTTACTAGATAAGGTATAAGCTCTTCGTCAAATATATGAGATTCTATAGATTTATCTTTGTCTACTACGTCTAAAAGCCCTAAAAATACTTCTGTATCAGATGTACATTTTAAACTTACGCCTTTCTTTTCCAACATTCTCCTTATAAGATGATAGTTTGTGAGATTGCCGTTGTGAACTACCGCCACTTCTCCAAACCTAGAAGAATGTCTTACTATAGGTTGGATATTTTCGAAAGAGTCATCTCCAGCCGTTGAGTATCTGACATGGGATATAGCCACTTTTCCTTTTAAATTTTTTATATCCTCTTTTGAAATAGCATCTAGCACAAGGCCTTTGTTTGCTATTCTTACAATTTTACCATCGTCGTAAGAACATATACCAGCGCTCTCTTGCCCTCTATGTTGTAAAGAGTATATGCCAAAGTAAGCAAACGTAGCTAGCTTTGAAAAACCTACATCTTCTTCTTCAGTCAAATAAACGCCAAAAACACCGCACATCAATTATAATATAAATGATTTTCAGGAAAAAGTTATGGCAAACTTTATAACAACCATTAGAATCCTTTGTGGAATCGTGGCCTTTTATTTTATAGTATCTTCTCACTATTTTATGGCTTTTATAATATTTAGCATAGGGGCTATATCAGATTGGTTTGATGGGTCTATAGCGCGTAGCAGCAAGTCCTTTACAGAATTTGGAAAAGTATACGACCCTTTTGCAGATAAAATACTTGTTTTAACAGCTGTTATGGGGCTTTTATACAAACATATGTTAAACCCTTACGCAGCTACATTTTTGATGATAAGAGAACTCACCGTCTCTTTTTTAAGAAGTATAGCAAAAAACAAGGATAGGGGGGCTATCTTAAGCGGTAAAATAAAAGCTTTTTTTGAGATGCTTAGCATCATTGTAATACTGCTTGGCTTTGTTAAGATTGGTAATATGCTTTTTGATATAAGTCTTTTCTTTGCTTACGTATCGCTTTATGGTTATGTAAAAAGGTGGTTTTATGAGTGATATTATAGAGGTATTTGGCAAGAAGCACACTGCCCACGGTCTAAATTTTTATCTTACACACTTTGATTTGCTGGCAAAATGCCTTGATAGAGAACATTACGCTTTTTTGGTAGGAGGGTACGTAAGAGATAGGATAATAGGAAAACCTATAGGTAAAAGCGTAGACGTGGATATCATTACCACCCAAGAGCCTATAGAGGTGGCAAAAAGATTTAAGGATATTCTTTTTAAAACATATCAAATAGAAGCCGATGTATTTGAGTTTGAAAAAAAAGAGTCTTGGATAAAAAGAAACAAAATAGCTACTATTATTTTTAAAGAGGGGGATTTTAGATACAGGTTTGATATAGCTATATTAGATGCTGGATTTAAAAGTTTTTTTGGTATAAGACCAACCGCCGAAGAATGGGAGAAGATACTAGAAAAAGATTTAAAAGATAGGGATTTTACTTGTAACGCTATAGCGGTAAACTTAGACGATGTGCTGTCGGTGGGAGCTCAACAAACGATACTTTTTGACCCAACAGGTGGTATAAAAGACTTAGAAAACGGCATCATAAGGCCTATATCTTATGAAAATCTCAAGAAAGACCCGATAAGGCTTTTAAGAGGAGTTAGGATAGCAAACGAACTGGATTTTGACTTAGAAGAGGGTTTTATAGATTTTTTAAAAGAAAACAACCATCTTATAAAAAGCAGTGCAAAAGAAAGAGTAAGCGTAGAATTTTTTAAGCTTTTAAGATTAAAAAACTCTTACAAAGGTATGGAAATACTCTTTGAAACAAACGCCATATACAGCATCATACCTTATTTAGAGGACATAAAAAAAGTATCAAATCAAGGCCGTCATCACATATACCCTCTTGATAAGCACACGTTGAAAGTTTATGAATATGCAGATAAAATTTTAGAAAACGATATAGACATACCCTTTGATAAAGAGCTTTTAGCTTTTATTAAAAGCCAAATACCAGAGTACAGCTTTTTAGGAGAGTTTGGCACAAAAGAAGCCATCAAGCTAAGCGCTTTGCTTCACGACATAGGAAAACCCCATACTATGAAGATAGACGAAAAGGGTAATATCACATTTTATGAACACGACAAAGTAGGGGAAGAGCTAGTATCAAAGATATCTCATGAACTTTCATTCGGAGAGGAACTCTCAAAGTTTTTACAAAAAATGGTAAGAATGCACCTAAGGATATTTTATCTAAGAGAATCTTTAGACTCTCTAACACCAAGGGCTTACGGTAAGATTTTAAGAGAGGCCCAAGAGGATATATATCCTCTTATAATACTTACAATAGCAGATGCTATGGGTTCTAACGACGATGAAAAGACTATGATAGCTTTAGAAAAAACTATTAGAAATATAATAGATTTTAAGATAAAAAACGTTCCCAAAAATATAGAGCCTCTTCTTAGCGGTAAAGAGATAATGAATATATTAAACATTCCAGAGGGTAAAACCGTTGGGCTTTTGAAAAACAAGCTTTTAGACCTTCAATACGAAGGGCTTATAAAAACAAAAGAAGAGGCTATGGCATGGCTTAAAGAGGAGGCTAAAAATATAATCCTATGAAGCTTTGGGATTTGTACGAGGGCAAAGATTACAAAATAAATCCTACGCTAGATAGAATATTAAAAGCAAGAGACTATGTAGGAAACCCAGAAAAGCAATACAAATCTATAATAGTGGGTGGAACAAACGGCAAAGGCTCTACCTGCGCTTTTTTAAACTATCTTTTGGTAGAGCATGGTATTAAAACTGGTTGGTTTGTATCTCCTCATCTTGTAAGAGAAAACGAAAGACTAAGGGTAAACAACGTTCTTATAAGCGATGATGAGTTAGAATACTATGTTAAAGATTTAAAGGCTGTTTTTGAGAGGTTTGAGCTAACGTACTTTGAAGCTATTACCCTTATAGGACTTTTGTATTTTAAAGATAAAAATGTGGATATAGTAGTATGGGAAGTGGGCATGGGTGGAAGATGGGACGGGACTAGAGCGTCAAAGCCTTTTCTCGGAGTTTTAACAAACATAGGAAAAGACCATATGAAATGGCTTGGAAACACGGTGGATAAAATTGCCGCTGAAAAACTTGAAATAGCAAACGGCACAAAAGTTTTTTTGATAGGAAACAACAGATATCCTCTTTATCCTATGGCAATAGAAAAAGCAAAAGAGCAAAACACGAAGCTTTTTGTTGCCGGTGAAGATTTTGAGTATAAAGGTTATATAGACAAGCATAGCACTTATATAGAAGAGTTTAGTTTTTTGGATTTTCATATGAAAAACCTAAAACTAGGGCTTTGGGGAAAACATCAAATAGACAACGGTGCTTTAGCGTTGGCGGCTTTTCTTTCTATACCAAGCATAGAACCTATTTTAAAACCAAAAGAGGAGCTTATAAGAAAAGCTTTAGAAAAAACTTACTGGGAAGGACGTATGGAGATTTTAAGAGAAAACCCCCTTATTATGGTAGATGGGGCCCACAACGTAAGTGCTTTGGTAAAGATAATAAAAGATGTAAAGGAGCATTTTAATATAAGGCTTGTGATGGGAAGCCTAAAAGACAAAGAATGGCAGAAAGAACTAGATATACTAAAAGAATATTTTGACGAGATAACTCTTGTCCCAATCCATTACAAAAGAGCTGAAGATTTAAACACTATGGCAAATTATGCTAAAAGCATAGGTTTTAAAACATACACTTTGGAGAATGCAAAAGATATACTATCTTTAAAAGAAGATGTGTTTGTATTTGGCTCTTTATATCTTTTGGGTGAGCTAAAAAGAGCTTTATCGAGTTAGCGCGTCAGACAAGTATGCCACGGCTTACAAGTACATATAGTGTAATATTGTAAAGTTATAGATAAACAAAATTTTTATCTTTCTAAGTCAATGTTAACGTTTCTGTAAACTTCTAACAAGAAATATCTCAAATAGGTTGTGTCCTTAAACACATAAAAAATCTTTTCTAAACCAAGTTCAATTGGAAGCTCTCCTGATGCAATTTTCATAAGAAGTGCATATCCGTAAAGTTCTATGTCTTTTCTTAGATGAGCTTAAAAAGAACATCTGAGGATTGGATGTTTCTTAACTCTTCAATCTCTTTCCAACGCTCTGGCGACTTTTCTTTTTTGTTCATAGGAAGATTAAATCTTTTGACTCTTTTGTTTCAAAAGCTCTATAGTAAGATTCTTTTAGCCTTGAAAAAGCGTTCTCTAAATCTATTAGTTTGTTTTCTAAACCCACTGCTTAGCAACACTCTTTATAGTTTTTGCAAGATAAGGGGCGTCTTTTAAGTCTACCAAGTCCACTTTGTAAGGGAGAAGACTCTCTTCTAGAATATCTCTTATAATAGCTAAATCTTTATCAATATCCTCTTCTGTCTCAAAAGCCAAATCTATATCAGAATAAATGCTTTCTTTGCCAACAGCCCTTGAACCGAAAAGATATATAGTCACATTTCTATTTTTAAAATAATCTTTTAAAAATTTCCTTAAATCCTCTATAGTTTCTATCTGGTTCTTCATAATTTTATTTTATATCAAAAACCTTGAAACAAACATTTTAAAGGTTGTATAATAAATTTATGGATACAAAAGATGCGAAAAAGCTTATAAACTTAGCAAGAGAAAGCATAAAAACGCAGTTTGAAAATAAAGAACCCGTTGTGGATGAAGATATAAAAACAAAATTTGCAAAGCCCCAAGGAATATTTACTACGTTAAACACTTACAAAGACCATCAATTAAGAGGATGCATAGGGTTTGTGGAGGCAAGATATCCTCTTTGGTTGGGAGTTGTTTACACCGCAAGACTTGCAGCTTTTAAAGACCCAAGGTTCGAACCACTTAGAAAGGAAGAGCTTGACAACATAGTTATAGAGTTAAGCATTTTAAGTACACCAAAACGCATAATACCAGACCAAAAACACATATGCATTGGAAAAGATGGGCTTATAGTAAAATACGGCAATATAACAGGGCTTTTGCTTCCTCAAGTAGCCACAGAGTACAATATGGATTGGGAAACATTTTTACAACACACGTGCCTAAAAGCTGGACTTCCAAGAGATTGCTACAAAAATCCACATGTAGAAGTCTATTCTTTTTCAGCGGAGGTTTACAAAGAGTTAAGCCCAGAGGGTGAAGTGATAAAAGAAGAATCTTTTTCATGCGGGACATAGAAACATTAAAAAAGGAGCAGATTGAATGCTCTAAGAAAATAATTCAAAAAGATTGTTTTGATGATTTTAATACAATAGGCGGTGTAGACTTAACATTTTTAAGAAAGAATAGTAAAACCCTAGGAATAGGGGCACTGGTTATACTTAATAAAGAAAATCATGTATTACACGAGCACACTTACGAAGACTATGTAGATTTTCCTTATATACCTGGGTTTTTAAGTTATAGAGAGTTTCCTATCATGGAAAAGCTTATAAAAACGTCAAAAGTAGAACCAGATATTTATATGATAGATGGGAATGGTATGCTTCATCCAAGACTTTGCGGGCTTGCCTCTTATGTTGGTGTAAGACTTGATAAAATCTCTTTTGGAGTAGCTAAAAAGCTTCTTGTAGGGGATATAAACGAAAATGGCTATATAACACTGGATGATAAAATCATAGGAAAAGCCGTTAAAACCAAAAAAAATGTAAAACCTGTTTTTGTATCAATAGGTCATAAGATATCCCTTGAAAGTGCAGTAAATATAGCTTTAAGATTTTCAAAGTACAGGATACCAGAACCCACAAGGCTTGCTCACAACCTCTTAAAAAATCTAAGAAAAGAGGAAGAACTTTGATTTTTAAAAACGCACTGTCTTTTTCCGTAGCTGTTTTTATAAGTAGAATCCTTGGTTATATAAGAGATGCGGTTTTTGCATACTACTTTGGAGTTTCTTATCTATCGGATGCTTTTTTCATAGCTTGGAGATTGCCAAACACCCTAAGAAGACTTTTGGGAGAAGGCGGTTTAAACGCATCTTTTGTACCCATATACGGAGAGCTTTACAAGAAAGACAAAGAGCTTTCAAACAAGTTTTTTTCAGGAGTTTTTTGGTATTTGGTTTTTATAAACATAATCATCATAATTTTTGTCATCATATTTGCTCCTTATGTAGTAAGGGTTATAGCCCCCGGCATCACAAATCCTTTGGCCATTCAAAAAGCCTCAAGCTTTATAAGATTTTTGATAGTAAATCAGATGTTTTTTAGTATAAACGCCCTTCTTATGGGTGCTTTGAACGTAAGGGGCATATTTTTTAGAAGCGCTTTTACCCAAGCTATTTTTAATATGAGTATGATTTTATTTATGCTTTTGTTTGCCATTAAAATGAGCATATACGCAGCTATCCTTGGTGCTCTTGTAGGCGGTGTTTCTCAAGTGCTTTTTTTGTTTGTAAAAGCCGTAAAACTAGATATAAAGTTTAGTTTTTTTATAAAACTTACAGATGAGATAAAACAATTTTTTAAAATGCTTTTCCCAGCTCTGATTGGATTTGGAGTAGCCCAGCTTTCTTTTTTTGTGGACACATTTTTAGCCTCTATGCTTGGAAAAGGTGTTATATCTTACATGTACTATGCCAATAGGCTCTTCCAACTTCCCATTGGCCTTATGTCTGTGGGTCTTGCCAACGCTTTGCTATCTTCTTTGAGCTTAGGAGATGACAAGACAAAAAGAACATCGGAAGCTCTAGCGGTCATCAGTCTCCTTACAATCCCAGCAAGCTTTGGGCTTTCTTGTTTATCAAAGGATATAATAAACTTGCTTTACCATCACGGGCTTTTCAACGAAAAGGATGCTATAAACACATCGCATATACTAGCCATACTCTCTATTGGTATAACGTTTTTCTCATGGCAAAAAATACTATCTAGCGCTTTTTTTGCAAATAAAGATACAAAATCCCCAAGCCTTTCTACGTTTATAGGAGTTAGCGTAGAGGGTATTTTTGGATATATATTTGCTTTTTTGATGCATCTTTCTTTTATAGGTCTTGCAATAGGTACCGTGTTATCCGGGCTTAGCTCCTTTTTGTTTTTAGTATGGCGTTCAAAAGGTGTTTTTATAGATGTGAATATGCTAATAAGCTCTTTTTTAAGAGCCCTTATAGGTGGTATTTTTATGAGTATGTTTATACTATATTTTAAAGGGTTTGTGCCTTATCCTTGGCTAAGAGTGGCTATATTTATACCTTCTGGGGCTTTGGTATATCTTCTGTTGCTTTTTCTTCTAAAAGAACCTTTTACTGTATCTATTTTTAAAAGCTTAAAAAACAAAGTCATCATGTGATAAATTATTTATATGGAAAATGTGTCTATTTTGGCGGCTTTCTTGGCAGGTGTTATAAGTTTTTTATCTCCTTGTGTGCTTCCTATAGTCCCAGCTTACCTATCATATCTATCTGGAAACGTCAGCGCAAAAACCAATAGGAACTTTGATATGGATATACTTTTAGCTTCTATATTTTTTGTGCTTGGTTTTACGGTGGTTTTTAGCATTATGGGGTTATCGGCTTCTTTTATAGGTGGGCTTTTTAGAGATTACTCTTCTTACATTAGCAAGATAGGCGGGGCTTTTGTAGTGTTTTTTGGGCTTCATTTTTCCGGTATTTTGATTAAAAGAGATTTCTTGAAGTACCTTGGGGCTTTTGAAGGGTTTTTGTTTAGTTTTTATGCTTTTAAGATGATAGATTTAAAGACTTTTGAAGAACTAAGTGCCGTAGTAAGCATAATATTTGCTTTATATATGCTAAATCTACACAACATACTCTATCAGCAATTTAAACTCACAGATGATTATAAGATGAATGTAAATGAAAAAAAAGGATTTTTAAAGTATGTGTTTGCTTTTACAGTGGGGCTTAGTTTTGCCTTCGGCTGGACTCCTTGTATAGGGCCTGTACTTGGTTCTATACTCTTTTATGCTTCTCAAGAAAGCACTCTTTACAAAGGAGCCTATCTTCTTTTCGTATACTCCATGGGGCTTGGTGTACCGTTTATAATATCTGGGGCTTTGTTTGGGGCTTTTATAGGATTTTTAAAGCGCTTTAAAAGAGCTTTTGAACTAGTAGAAGTCGCAGGTGGCATTCTCCTGATATTGATGGGTGTCTTTTTGGTGCTTGGTAAAATTACCATAATATCTTCTTTGATATGAAAATATATCCTATATCAGTTCAAAATAGGTATTAATGGTATATAATATTTAGATGCTTGAGATTGTTACATTTCCAAACGAAATCCTAAAGCGCAAAACAAACCCTGTGAAAAAAGTTGACGCTGAGATAAAAGAGATTATAAAGCAGATGAAAGAGACTATGTACAAAAACGATGGCATAGGACTCGCTGCAAACCAAGTAAATATACCTCTTAGCATAATGGTCATAGACACCGCCTCAAGAGAAGAAGAGCATGAAAAATTTCAAGGAGTACTTATAAATCCAACGTTAGTTGAGAAAGTCGGAGAAACAAAATTTAAGGAAGGCTGTCTTTCTTTTCCTGGTCTTCAGGTGGAAGTTCTAAGGGCTAAAGAGGTTACGATAAAAGCTATAAACGAATTTGAAGAGGAGGTAACGCTTCATCTTAGCGAACTCCCAGCTATAGTATTTCAACATGAGTTTGACCATCTTAACGGTATTACGTTTTTAGATAGATTGGGTGGTTTGAAAAAGCGCCTTGCTTTAGAAAAATACAACAAGAGCCTAAGAGAAAAAGTAGGTGCATGAACGTTTACATTGAGAAGTTTTATAATTTTGAAGTGGATTATAGAAATTATAAGGTTTTAGGATACGTAGATATAAATTTAGAAAATTCTGTAAGGCTAAAATACATAAAAGTTTTACAAAACAAGCTAGACAATAGCCTATTTTTTCAAATGCCCACTTGTAAAGATTCAAAAAAGCCCTTTTTTGAGCTTTTAGATTCAAAAATATTAGAACATGTAAAGCAAAATATTTTAAAGATGTTGACCGAAACATGAGAAAATACATCACCAACACGCTTCTCACTCTAACGATAAGCCTTATACTTTGGCTTATAAGCGCTATATATGGTCTTTTTTACGACCATAGCAAAGGTCCCTTATTTTACGTAACCTTTGGCATTATATCCACCGTCTTTACATTATCTATTCTTAAACTCTTTTACGATGAGATAAAAGAGATAATAAAAGAGTTAAAAGAAGGAAAGGGGTTTTTTGATGTGATGTACGACCTTTTATCTTCTTTGAAGTTGGCCTTTTTCCTCATGATTGCAATAGCGATATTTTCAATGCTTGGCTCCACATATATAGAGCAAGAACAACCCTTTAGCTTTTACGCCTCTAAATATGGGCTTAGCGAAGCTCATCTCATAATGACCCTTCATTTAAACAACGTATTTCACTCTTGGTACTATAGGATACTTTTATATCTTTTTGGCATAAACCTAATACTTTGCTCCATAAAAAGATTACCGCCAGTTTGGAGACATACTTTTGGAAGCGAACGTATATTAAAACTCGATGAAAAAGCAGAAAAACATTTAAAGCCTATAAGCGCCACATCTCAAAAAGACCCCATAGAGATAGCTAAGTTTTTAAAATCTGAAGGTTTTAAGGTTTTTTACGAGGAAGAAAAAGATAAAAAATACATATACGCCGAAAAAGGAAAATGGTCTAGGCTTGGGGTGTACATAGTCCACATAGGGCTTATAATACTTCTGGCTGGAACTCTCATAGATTCATACTTTGGAATAAGGGGTATCATGCAAGTCCCCGAGGGAGAAAAATCAAACTTGCTTATGAGTTTGGATTTGGCCTCAAACAAAGTTTATAAATTACCCTTTTACGTGTATGAAAAAAGGTTTAAGATAATAACCTACGGCAAATCATCACCAGAGTTTGCATCAGCGGTGAAGTCTTATGAAAGTTACATATATATAATAAAAGGCAATAAAATAGTAAGCCAAGGCTCTTTAGCGGTTAACAGACCGTACAACTACGATGGATACAACATATACCAAGCATCCTATGGACTAACTGGATTTCCAAAAGAAATGGAGCTTATAGCCATAGACAAGAAAAAAGCAGCTTCCGGAAACCCGCAAAAAGCGTTGGCTGGTAAAGTAATGTTTGTAAACTCAAAATTTGCCATGTTTAAAGGTATAAGTCTTGAGATTTTAAAAAGTACATTGAACATAGAAAATCCTCAAGCTGGGGCAAACGGCGATTTAAAGCCTGCTGTAATGTTAAAAGCCACATACAACGGAAAAACTTACGATGTGCCCGTGATATACAGTCCAAAACTTACACTATTGGCCTACGACGAGATGCCAAATATAAAAGATTTTCCATACGTATTTTTCATGGATAGCTTTGTACCTCAATACTTTTCTGGATTCCAAATATCTAAAAACCCAGGCACTTACATTATATGGCTTGGTTCCGTCGTTACTATACTTGGTATGATGTTAGCTTTTTACAAAGTAAATAGGAAAGTATGGGTAAAAATTCAAGGAAACGAGCTTAAAATAGCCCTTTACTCACATAAATTTAAAGAAGAGTTTCAAAAAACATTCCTACAAAAGTTAAAAACCGTGATATAATATTAGGATAAGGCCCGGTAGCTCAGTTGGTAGAGCATACGGCTGAAAACCGTAGTGTCGGCGGTTCGATTCCGCCCTGGGCCACATCTTGTATATGAATAAAACCATCAGCACATATGGGCTTCTTAAAATATTGATATACATAAGCATAGTATTTTCTATACTATCTATAAGCTTGGTAAGTTTTAGCCCTATATTTTTTATAGGTATCATACTTGTTCTCATAGGAATACTTCAAGATTTTAAGAGCATATATTTACCAAGAATAGTTATAAATACCGTTGCGGTTGTATCGGTGGTGATAGTTTTTGCAACAAGCTTCAATATAACGGCGCTATTCGATTTTGCAAAAAATATTATAGTAACCTTCTTAGGCATCAAATCTTTAGAAAAAAAGCAACCAAGAGATGTATACCAAATACTAATATTAGAAACAATGGGAATGGGAATAGTGGGAGTAGCCACAACTGATATAAAATTTTTTGCAATGGTGATCTTTTGGATACTTATAAGCATATTCATATTTTTAACTACAAATATATCCAAAAGCCTCAAAGATGAAAAGCTTAGCAAATACCACATAAAGATGATGAGTTATACGGTGGGAGCTATATCTTTTAGTACTGTCATTATAGGACTTTTCATATTTTTGATGATGCCAAGGATACAATCCCCTCTTATAAACATAGGTATAGGTGGCATCTCAAACACAGTGGGGTTTTCAAATACTTTATCCCCATCAAACGCCACAAATGTCTTAGAAAATACAGCCACAGTTTTTAGGATTTTCAACATAAAAGGTAATATAAATATGCAAGATGCTTACTTTATAGGGGATACGTTAGATTATTTTAACGGAGTTAGCTGGACTCACAAACATAGAGCAAGAGGGCCAAAGCTTTTAACAGGAAAGAAAGTATCTTACGATATTATGATAGAACCTAGCTATAACAATACGCTCTTTGGTATTTTGTTTCCCTACAACGTAAAAATATATAAAAGTAGGGTTACAGCTCATATAACAGACGATTACACCATAAGGACAGATAAACCCATTGTAAATAGAACAGTCTACAGAGTTTGGTCTTATTATTCAAAAGATTACAAGCAAAACTTGGAAAACCCTAAAGATTTTCTACAACTACCAAACAACATAGACCCATCCGTTGTAAAACTTGCAAATTTTCTAAAAGCCCAAAATCAAAACCCTATAAAAGCTGTAAAAGAATATTTCAAAAGCGAGCACTTTACATACTCTTTAAACAACAAAGCTTCAAAGAATTTCCTTTACGATTTTTTATTTAAATACAAGGTAGGTAATTGCGAAGCTTACGCATCTTCAACGGCTCTTTTGTTGAGGCTTATGGGTGTTCCTGCAAGGGTAGTGGTAGGTTTTCATGGGGCTTTTTACAACAAAGACGGCCATTACTACTTCGTTACAAACTCTTTAGCCCATTCATGGGTAGAAGCTTACTACAAAGGTATATGGCAAACGGTGGATACTACACCAGCAGGTTACACAGCAACAATACCAAAGCTCAGCAAACTAAGAATGTTTCTTGATTATATAAACTATCTATGGGATATAAACGTAGTATATTACTCTAGCACAAGACAAAAATATCTATTAGAAAGCGCTTTTAACAATATTAAACACATTACCGAAAAAGACACAACATATCTTTTCTACATAGGTATTTTAACGATTGTTTTATATTTTGCTTTTAAGAAGACAAGATTAATGTTTAGTGTAAATGCCATGTATAAGGACATATGCGAAAAACTAAAGATGGATTGTATACAATGCGCGCCAGAAAACGTACCTAAGTTTATAGCTGAAAATGGTTTTAAGGATTTTTTCAACATATATATAAAAGCCAAATACTCAAAATACGGCATAGATAAAAAAGAGAAAACTCTGGCAAAGGCATATTACAAAGATACTCTAAGAGCTATAAGAAAGTTTAAAAATGGCTTTTATCAACATTTGAATCAATAAATATAAGACAAGAGTCATAAAAAATAACAAGCAATTTGATATTTTTATATATAGAGCTTAAGGCTCTAAAAAATTTGTAAAGAGGTTTATATGTTTGAGAAATTTACTGAAAGGGCTAGACAAATTATATTACAAGCAAGAGAAGAGGCTATAGAGTTTGGGCACGGTTATCTTGGCACGGAGCACTTGCTTTTAGCTCTTTTGAAAGAAGATGATATACCAACCCTTGTTTTGGCCAAATTTAACATAACACCAGAAAAAGTAAGAAAGGCCATTACAAGCCAGATGTCAAGAGGTAACCATACAGGTGAAGTATTGTTCGCACCAGATGCAAAAAGGGTACTGGAGTTTGCAGTAGAAGAGGCTAGGATACTACATCATCAGTTTGTAGGTACAGAGCATATTTTTATAGGTGTAGTAAGGGAAAAAACAGGTCTTGGCGGCAGAGTACTAAGAGGCTTAGGTCTTGACGAATATGCGGTAAGAAGAGAAACACTTCAAATATTGGGTGAACTTCCTACCCAAGAAACCACAAAGTACATAGCAACACCCACTTTGGATAGACACGGTAGAGACATAACAGCTTTAGCCTCCGAAGGAAAGTTAGACCCGGTGGTGGGAAGAGAAAAAGAGATAGAAAGAACTATACAAATATTGGCAAGAAGAAGGAAAAACAACCCCGTTTTAATAGGAGACCCAGGGGTAGGGAAGACCGCTATAGTAGAAGGGTTAGCTCAAAGAATAGTAGCTAAGAACGTACCCGAGTCTTTGCTAAACAAAAGGGTGGTGGTGCTTGACATAGCATCTATCGTAGCTGGCACAAAGTATAGAGGTCAATTTGAAGAAAAGCTTAAAGCCATCATAAAAGAGTTAGAAAAAGCTGTAAACGTTATTCTTTTTATAGATGAGTTACACATGATAATAGGAGCAGGAGCAGCAGAGGGCTCTGTAGATGCCTCCAACATGCTAAAACCAGCTTTAGCGAGAGGTGAAATTCAAATAATAGGCGCCACCACGTTGGATGAATACAGAAGATATATAGAAAAGGACGGAGCTTTAGAAAGAAGGTTTCAGCCAGTTTTAGTAGAACCACCATCTGTAGAAGAAAGTATTCAGATTTTAAAAGGATTAGCACCAAGGTTTGAAAGCTTTCACAACGTAAAGTACGATGAAGAAGCCCTCAAAAAAGCTGTGGAGTTTTCTAACAAGTATATAAACGATAGATACCTACCAGATAAAGCTATAGATGTGATGGATGAGGCCGGTGCTCTGGTTAAGATAAGAGGCTCTGAAATGCCAGAAAACCTTCAAAAGATGCTAGAGCAAATCAAAGAAATAGAAAAAGCCAAAGACCAAGCCGCCGCTGAACAAGATTACGAGAAAGCTGCAAACTTAAGAGATGAAGAGATGAGACTAAGAGCGAAGTTTGAAACAGCAAGGCTAAAATGGAAACAAGAACAAGCTGCCAACAGGCCATTGGTGACAGTAAAAGACATAGCCAGCGTTGTGGCAAAATGGACTGGAGTACCTGTAGATAAATTGTATGAGGATGACCTTTCTAAGTTGATGCACATAGAAAGCAAGCTAAAGGAAAGAGTGATTGGTCAGGAAGAAGCTATAAAAGCTATAGCAAAAGCTATAAGACGTTCTCACGTAGGGCTAAAAGGAAGACATAAACCAATAGGTGTATTTATGTTTTTAGGACCTACCGGCGTAGGTAAAACAGAAACCGCTAAAGCGTTGGCAGAATATCTTTTTGATACAGAAGAAGCCCTTATCAGGTTTGATATGTCTGAATATATGGAGAAGCACACCGTTTCAAAGCTTATAGGATCACCTCCTGGATATGTGGGATACGGTGAAGGCGGTCAACTTACAGAAAAGGTGAGAAGAAGACCGTACTCTGTAATACTTTTTGACGAGATAGAGAAAGCCCATCCAGATGTATTCAACATATTTTTACAGATTTTTGACGACGGAAGATTAACAGATGGAAGCGGAAGAGTGGTGGACTTTTCCAACACCATCATTATAATGACCTCCAACTTAGGTGCTAAATCTATTATGCAAAGTACAACGCTTGGCTTTGAGAACAAACAACAGGAGATAGACAAAAAAACCATGAAGAAAAATATCATAGAACAGGTGAAAAAACACTTCAATCCAGAGTTTATCAACAGACTAGATGAGATGATAGTGTTTGAACCTCTAGATGAAAAAGACCTAGAAAAGATACTCTACCTACAAACCAAAGAAATAAACAAAAACTTAGAAGAGTTAGGGCTTACAGTAGAAATCACAAAAGAGTTTGCCGATTGGATAATATCCAAAGAGTATAAAAAAGAGTACGGAGCTAGAAGCTTAAGAAGAGCCATCCAAAGACATATAGAGGATATGCTAGCAGAAAAGCTTATAAACAAAGAGTTAAAAGATGTAGCCAAGATAGTTATAGATGTCAAAAACGACACTCCTTATATAAAAAGCAAAAGAAAGTACCAAAAGAAAGAGAAGAAGGAGGCTATATCAGTACCCCAATAATGAGGATACTTAGCATATTGCTATTGGTTTTAGCAGTGATTGGTATGAATGAAGCGATAGCTTTTGAGCTTTACAGCAAAGATTTTACAAACGGCGGTTATATACCGCCGAAGTTTACTTGTCTTGGAGAAGATGTATCCCCAGAACTGCGCTGGACAAACCCACCAAAAGATACCAAGAGCTTTGTCCTTATAGTAGAGGATTTAGATGCCCCAGGCGGTGTTTTCTATCATTGGAGTGTGTACGATATACCACCTACTGTTCATGAGTTAAAAGAAGGCACCAAAGAATATAAACAAGGTTTAAACGATTTTGGCAGTATAGGTTATGGTGGGCCTTGCCCTCCACCTGGAAAGCCTCATAGATACTACTTTAATCTATATGCTCTTAATATAAGCTCTTTAGGGTTAAAAGAAGGTGCTAGTATAAAAGCCATCCAAGATAAAATAAGGTCCCACATACTAGGAAGCGCTTTTCTTTTTGGGCTTTTTAAAAGGTAATTATAAACTTTTTATCAATTGTTTTATTTTAGCTATATCCTCTCTAAAATTTTTTAGCTCAGGGGGATTTCTCAAAAGATAAGAAGGATGATATGTGATAAATATTTTCTTGCCTGGCTCTAAGACTGGGCTTTTGAAATTTGTGAGTATAAAATCTCCTCTTACCTTAGTAGGAGATATCTGTTTATTGCCAGAAAGTCCCACTGCGGCAGTTTTACCAAGAGCCACTATAAGCTTTGGGTTTATAAGCTTTATCTCTTGTTTTAATATGTATGAGCAGCTCATCATCTCTTGTTCTTCTGGAGTTCTGTTGCTAGGGGGTCTACACTTTACAACATTTGTAATATAATAATCTCTCTCTCTTAAAAGCCCAACACTTTCTAGTTCAAAAGTCAAAAGCTTACCGGCTTTTCCTACAAAAGGTTTGCCTTCAACATCTTCATCAGCCCCAGGCGCCTCTCCCACAAACAACACTTTGCTGTCTGGGTTGCCATCTCCAAACACCACTTGAGTCCTTTGCTCTGACAACTTGCATTTTTTGCAATCCTTACAAGTATCATAAAAGGCTTTTAACTGTTGGAGCAGCTTGGACGTGGTAGGCTCTGTGATTGTGATTGGCTTTTTAGTTTCCAAAGCCTCTTTATCACTTGATTTTTTATTAATATAAATTTTATCGAAACCTATGCTCTTGTATATGTAAGCGCCTTTCATGTAGATTTTAACCTCTCAATAAGCTTTGACCAAAAACTTTGCTTAGTTTGAACACTAACATTTAGCGGTATATTCTTTATGGCTTGAGTTAATTCGGTGGTTAGGGTTTTATCAAAAGGTTTCTGGTCTACTATTTTTCTTATGATGTTTTTGTTGTAAGTAATATAACCTATATAGTTTAAGTTTATGTCTAAAAAACGCTGGGATACAGTGTTGATGCTGTTGAATATCTTTAAACCCTCCTCTTTTGAAGAACATTTGTTTATCAAAATATAAAAATCCTTTAGCATCATAGAGTTGTTTAGTACTTTTATCAAAGCGTAAGCATCCGCCACTGCGGTAGGTTCTGGTGTAGATATGATAATAGGTATATCTGAAGATGAGGTTATCATCAACGTTTCGTTGTGAATGCCTGGTGGAGTGTCAAATATTATGATGTCAAAGTTGTTTTCGGCGTATTCGTGTATCCTATCAAGTATATCGGTAATGTCTTTAGAAGATAAATTTACAAGCTCTTGAATACCATTTCCACTGGATATAAAAGATACATTTTCGTTTATTTTAAATACTATCTCGTCTATACTGGCTTTTCCGCTTACAAAGTCTGAAAGATTCTTATCAGGTGTGAGCCCAAGCATGATATGAACGTTTGAAAGCCCAAAATCCCCATCTATGATAAGGACTTTCTTGCCAGTATTTCCTATTATAATAGCTAAATTTATACTGATAAGGGTTTTACCAACACCGCCCTTACCACTTGCAACAGCTATATACCTTACATTTGAGCCTTTATCTATAGCCCTTTTAAGGTGAGATAGTTGCCCTTCCATCATAACGTGCCTCTTAATAAAATATTGGCTATGTTGTCATAAGTGGCAAGCTCTATATCGTTTGGTACTTTTTGCCCAAAGGTAAAAAAGGATATAGGAAGATTAGTCTTAAAAGAGGCATTTACAATACAGCCAGGATAAACCGTCTCGTCTAACTTTGTAAATATTATGCTTTTTATACCAAGCTCTCCAAATTTCTTAGCGCTATCTAAGATTATTCTTTCATCGGTGGTGGTGCTCACTGTAAGGGCTATCTCCAAAGAAGGTACATTTTCAAGATAATGTTTTAACTCTTTTAACCTTATGGCATCGTACTGACTTCTTCCAGCGGTATCTATGAATATTATATCAAGGCCCGAGAGCTCCCCTATGTGTTCCCGTAGTTTTTGGGGGGTATCTGCAACTCTTAAAGGCATCTCTAGAAGACTCACATAAGATTGAAGTTGTTGCACAGCGCCAGTCCTATAGCTATCAAGAGTTATGACACCTGTTTTAAAACCTTGGGTTTTATACATGTAAGCGAGTTTTGCTATAGTAGTGGTTTTACCAACTCCGGTGGGCCCTACCAAAGCCAATATACTAAGTATGCTTTTGCTAAAGTCTAAGGCTTTTAAAGAGATATTTTTAGACAAACCTTCTTTCAAAGATTCGTAATCATCTTCATATTTTAAATCAAGCCTATTTATATTTATATCAAAACCGCAAGAATCTTCAAGTATCTTTTTCGCTATGTCTTGCTCAACACCCATATTTATAAGCTTGGTGGCAAGGTTCATAGCCCTCAGCGAAAAGTCTTCGTTGTCTTGATACTGTGGCTTTGGAGAGGGTGGCAACGATGGTTCTTGTTTCACGTTTTTAACTACATTAACCACATCCTTTAATGTGGACTTTATTTGTTCTATCTCGTTGTAAAGCTCTTTTTCCTTGTTGAAGTGAGTTTGAAAGTCTTCGCTGTCCGCTATCCCTATGGTAACCTCCAACTTGTTGGTAGAGAAAAAAAGCCATTTTCTGGTTTTTACCACCTTGGTAGACATAATGGTGGCTTTATCTCCGTACATACTCTTTGTGAGTTCTATAGCCTCTTGCAAAGAGTCCACTAAAATCTTTTTAATTTTCATCTACCACACCAAGCACTTTCATATTTACCTGTTTATCTATTTCATTATAAGCTATTATGTTTAATTGTGGCAAGTATCCTTCTAAAGCTTTTCTTACAAATCTCCTTATGTTTGGAGAAGTGATGAGCACCGGCTGAGCTTGAAACTCCACAAACTTTTTCATATTTTCTGATATGTTCCTTTGAAGCCTGTTTATTAAAAGGTCTAAAAACTCTTCTTCTTTCCCTTCTTTTATATACGTATTTAACTTAGTCTCCACTCTTGGAGAAAATGCAATAACATAAAGGGTGTTGTCTTTCATAAAACGTTTGGTTATGTACTTTGAAAGCTTTTGCCTTACAAACTCTACTAAAAGCTCAATATCACTCACTCTATCAATATAGTCTCCCACTGTCTCTATTATTGTTATCATATCATTAACAGGTATATTTTCTTTCAAAAGGCTCTGTACAACTCTATGCAAAACAGAGTAAGACACTTTTTCTGGAATTATATCTTTTATAACTTTTTGATACTTTTGTGAGAGCTTTTCCACCAAGTCTATGATTTCCGCCCTTCCTATTATTATGTATAGATTTTTCTTTATCACTTCAGAAAGGTGTGTTATTATCACAGTGGATACGTCTACCACCATATATCCAAGCTTTGTAGCTTTGGGTTTTTGGTCTTGAGTTATCCAAAAAGCCGGTAAATGAAAAGATGGGTCTTTTGTAGGTTTTCCCTCTGTAAGCTTTTCTTTAACATTTCCAAGGTCTATAGCCAACAAAAACCCTGGCATTACCTCGTAAGAATCTTCTTCTACTCCCCTTATAAGTATCCTATACTGGTTTGGAGAGAGTTTCATGTTATCCCTTATGTGTACCAAAGGTATTATAACACCGTAATCTGCGGCTATTTGTTTTCTTATAGTTTTGATACGGGCGGTGAGGTCTCCTCCTTGAGTTTCATCTACAAAGGGTATAAGCCCATATCCCACTTCCAACGTAATGGGGTCTGGTTGAGGCAAAAACTCTTCTTCCCTTTGAGCTTGGGGAGCAAGATTTTTAGCTTTTTCTTGTTCTAAAGCCTTTTGTATCTCTTGGGTTTTTTGAACCTTAAGATTTTGTTGAATATAAAAATAAAGCCCCCCAAGGACAATAGCCATTACAAGAAACGGTATCTTCGGTAAGCCTGGCATTATACCTATGACAGCCAAAGATATAGCACCAAACAAAAGCACCTTCGGGTCTTTGGTAAACTGCATGTATATAGCACTGCTAAGCTCTTCCTCTTTTGTAGAAGATTTTGTGGTAAGTATACCAGCGGACACAGAAAGTATTAAAGCCGGCATCTGAGATACCAATCCTTCTCCAACGGTTAGAAGCGTGTATGTTTTTATAGCCTCTTGAAAATCCATACCCTTTATAGCTATACCCACCACCAAACCACCTATTATGCTTAAAAACAATATTATGATAGCCGCTACAACGTCTCCTCTTATAAATTTTGAAGCACCGTCCATAGCGCCATAAAAGGATGCTTCCTTTTCCAGCTCTTTTCTTCTTTGTTTAGCCTCTTGTTCGTTTATAAGCCCAGCGTTTAAATCGGCGTCTATGCTCATCTGTTTACCCGGCATAGCGTCAAGCGTAAATCTAGCGGCCACTTCCGATACCCTTTCAGCACCTTTTGTAATCACCACAAAGTTTATAACTATAAATATGAGAAATATAATAAGTCCCACCACTACGTTACCACCTACCACAAATCTGCCAAAAGCCTCTATGATATGCCCAGCAGCAGATGGCCCTTCGTTACCATAAAGGAGTATTCTACGAGCTGCAGCTATGTTTAAAGAGAGCCTCAACAATGTTCCTATTAAAAGGATGGATGGAAAAGAAGATAGCTCCAAAGGAGATTTGACGTTTAACACCAGTATAAGCACCACCAACGCAAATCCTATCGCAAAAGCAAGCAATATATCTAGCAAAAAAGCAGGAAGAGGTATAAGTATTGCAGCTAAGATAATACCAAAAAATACTATGACAAAACTTTGCTGCATTAACCTATCTTAAACCCCACCACCAAACCTATTAAAAACACTATCATACTAAGATTCTTAAAATCTATAAACTTAGACAAAGAGCTGTGCTCTAAAAACGCTGATTTATTATCTATCATTTGGCTTTTAACAAAAACAAACATCTCGCTTAAAAAATGATAAAAAATGTTTGAATGAGCACCCGGTAAAAAATATCCTACTACAATAAGCACAATTAGTATAAGGGCTAAGAGCGACGTAATCTTGTTAATAAGGTATCCAATTACAACCCCTATTAAAAATATGCCTATAAGCCCTGTCATTTTACCTTACCAAAACTTTTACAGATATCACCTAAGACGCATTCGTGACATTTTGGATTTTTGGCAGTGCATACTTCTTTCGCATGCCTTAACAAAAGAAGATAAAATGTTGTCCAGCGTTTTTCATCCATTAAAGATTTAAGATGCTCTGTGGTCTTGTCTGGGTCTTTGTTATCATCAAGCCCAAGCCTTTGCACTATCCTATGGACATGTCTATCTACAGCTATAGCTGGTTTATTAAAAGCATTTGCCAAAACCATGTTGGCAGTTTTTTTACCAACCCCCGGCAGGCTTGTAAGCTCTTCTTCGGTATCCGGAACCTTGCCATCAAACTTGTCTACCAATATCGTAGCTATCTCTTTTATAGCTTGGGCTTTTTTATTGTAAAAGCTTATAGACTTTATTTCTTCTTTTATATCTTCCAAAGGAGCTTCTTTTAGGGCTTTTGGGTTTTTAAACCTTGAAAAAAAAGATTTTCTTATGCTGTTTACCTTTTCATCCCTTTCTTGGGCTGCTAAAACAGTTTCTATCAAAAGCTCAAAAGGGTTATCAAATTCAAGGTCTATCTTGGGGTTTTTGTATATTTTAGATAGTCTTTCGTAAACTTCTTTTGCTAAAGCCTTCTCATCCATAAAAATTATTATACAGCTTTTATATGTTAATCGTTGTTTTTATACTTTAAAACTTCTTCTTTATCGCTAAAATGGTATTTTACTCCCTTTATCTCTTGGTAATCCTCGTGGCCTTTTCCTGCTATTACTATCACATCGCCTTCTTTTGCAATATCAATAGCCAACGCTATGGCTTTTCTTCTATCTTCTTCTAGCATAGGAGATTTTGTTTTATCTATACCTTCTAGTATATCTTTTATTATATCAACAGGCTCTTCAAAGCGTGGGTTGTCAGAGGTCACAATCACAACATCAGACAATTCGCTGGCTATCTTTCCCATCTTTGGTCTTTTGGTCTTATCACGGTTTCCCCCTGCTCCAAAAACGCATATAAGACGGTTTTTAGCGATATCTCTAGCTGCTTTTAAAAGCTTTTCTAAAGCATCAGGTGTATGAGCATAGTCTATTATTACCTTAACACCCTTTAACTCTATCGTTTCAAACCTTCCGGGTATTGAGCTTAAAGATAGAAGTCCTTTTTGAATATCTTCTTCATCAAAGCCCATATAAAAAGCTAGCAATATAGAAGCTCCCATGTTGTACGCTTGAAAACCTCCCATAATATTCGTTTTTAACTGATAACGCTTATTCATATAATAAAAGCTCAAAACTTTGCTCTCTTGGTCAAAATAATCAATTTGTAAATGGGCATCTTTTGAATATCCATAAGTTAAAGCCTTATCTTTAAATTCTTCGTAAAGTCTTTTGCCGTAATCATCGTCTATATTTATTAGACAAACTTCGTATTTGTAATCTTTGAAAAGCCTTCTCTTGGCGTTGAAGTAGTTCTCCATGGTTTTGTGATAATCAAGATGGTCCTGGGTTAGATTTGTAAAGACAGTGGCAAAAAAAGTTGTTGGATATACTCTTAGTTGGTCTAAGGCGTGAGAAGATACCTCTGCCGATACAAAATCTAAGCCCTTTTTACGGGCTTTTGATAAAAGACTAAACCACGTTTTAACACCAGGGGTAGTGTTTGGAGCTTCTAACAGTTCATCTCCAAGCTTATAGTACATAGTCCCTAGAATGCCGCCCTTGTACTTTTGGGATAAAATAGCGTGTATTATATGCGTTGTGCTTGTTTTACCGTTGGTACCAGTAACTCCTATAACCCTTAGAGCTTCATCTGGCTTATCAAAGTGTTCTTTTGCACATTCTCCAAAGGCTTTTTTAGAATCTTCTACAAGTATTATATTTTTGTAGTCTTTGTAAGGTCTTTCTGCCACCACATAAGGAGCGCCTTTTTGAATAGCTTCATCTATAAAATCGTGTCCATCTTTGGAAGCACCTTTTATGGCAAAAAAGACAGTATTTTCATCAACTTCTTTAGAGTTGTCTGTGATATTATACTTCTTGCAATCTAAATCCATTGTAAACATCAAACTCTTTTGATATGTGTTTTTGAGGGATTGGGTAATCCACTTTCACAAAGTAAAGGCAGTTTGTGGTACATTTGGTGACGCAAGAGGGTAAAAGTCCTTCTTCTAATCTGTTTATACAAAAATCACACTTTACTACTTTTTCAGTTTCTGGATTAAAGCTTATGGCCCCGTAAGGACAAGCCACTATGCAAGCCTTACACCCTATGCAAAGGTTATCTCTTACGTAAACAAGACCATCCTCTCTTTTTGTCATAGCGGAAGTAGGACAAGCGTAAACGCAAGGAGCGACATCACAGTGAAAGCAGTTCATAGGCATAAAGTATGAAATAGCCTCTTCTTCATAATGCTCAAAACGAAGCACCTTCATAGGCCTTGGCCCTTCTTGAAATAGCCCTTTTTCTTGCTTGCAAGCTACTTCGCAGGACATACAACCAATGCATCTATCTATATCCATAAGCATTATATACTTTTCCATAGGAGATTATATTATAACATTTTTTAAATAAAGCAAGACATTCATCAAATATTCACGCACAAATATTTAAATTTTAAATAGGAGGTTTTAACATGAATATTTTAAAAATAGGGTTAGCTTTCGGTATTTGGCTTTTGACATTTGGATTTTCATATGCTGATGATGCTATGATGTTAAATCAAGAAAAAGCTTATCTTCTTGAGGTTATCCACGATAAGATAGATAGGCTGCAAAACATGGAGATATGTATAGACCAGGCAATGTCTTGGAAAGACCTTAAAAGTTGCAATTTATACGAGCTTTGGGGAGGATACGCACCACCACCACCTTATGCACCCCCTTGTCCTTATCAAAACCCATATTACTGCGGGCCAATGCCATGGATGTTTGAGCAAAGAAACAAAAAATAATTTTATGGCGGAGAGGACAGGATTCGAACCTGCGGTACGGCTTTAACCGTACAACGCCTTAGCAGGGCGCCGCCTTCGACCACTCGGCCACCTCTCCTTAGTTTAAACATTATAACATAAAATCTATTTTTAAATTTTTAATTTACAAGGCTTTTCATACTAAAAGCACTTAAAACCAAAAACGCAACACTGTAAAACGAAAGCACCAGCAGAGGAAACCATATGCTTAAGCTATTTTGGTAAAGTAAAATTCTAAGCCCTTCCACCGAGTAAGTGAGAGGATTTAAAAAAGCCACTACCTTAAGCCATTTTGGCATCAAAGATATCGGATACAAAGCGCTGCTCGAGAAAAAGATAGGCATAGTGATAATTTGGATGATACTCATAAACCTTTCTACATTTTTAAATACTGATGCTATAAGCATTGAAAAGCTAGCAAAACAAACGCCAGAAAGAATTATAACGATAGCTGAAAAGATAAGCGTATAAAAGTTTATAAAGATGTTTATGTCTAGGGCTTTTGAAAGCAGCATTATCAGAAAAGCCTGTATCAAAGACCTTACACCGGAAAATATAGCTTTCCCGGTGGCGATAGAAGAGTATGGGATGGGGGCGCTTAGAAATCTTGTTATCTGACCCTGGTCTTTGTCCCATATTAAAGATATGCCGTAAAAAAACGAAACAAACATAACCGACTGAGCCAAAATACCCGGCGTCATAAAAGAAAGATAATCCCCTTTTATGGGTATACTTTTTATATTTTTAAACACATTGCCAAAAAGAAGTATCCATATAAGAGGTTGAACAGCCCTCGTAAGGATGTCTATTTTTTGACGTATCATTTTCCTTAACTCTATCTCCAGTATTACTAACGTCCCTCTTGTAAAAGCCAAAAACCACATTTAACTAAGCCTTTTTACTATATTTCTTGTTTTTCTTATAGATTTGATATCTTGGTTAGCATCTTCTAAGCCCTCACCTGTAAGCTTTATAAAAATCCCTTCCAAACTTGCATCTTTATCCCCTGTCATACCTCTTAACTCTTCCAAAGTGCCTTTTGCTATTATCTGTCCTTTTTTCATGATGGCTATCTTATCACAAAGGCGCTCCGCTTCGTTCATATCGTGGGTAGTGATTAAAATCGCCATCTCCTGTTTTTTTGATTTTAAAAAGTTCCATATGCTAAGCTTTGCATTTGGGTCTAAACCTACGCTTGGTTCATCTAAGAGAAGAAGCTTTGGCTCATGCACTATTGCCATTGCTATTTCAAGCTTTCTTATCATACCACCAGAAAATGTTTGTACCAAAGAATCCTTTCTATCCAAAAGGTCTATAGCTTTTAGCATCTCAAGAACTCTTTCTTTAGGCACACCGTAAAATTTCCCAATAAGACGCAAATTCTCATAAGCGCTTAGATTTTGTATTACGGAGATATCCTGAGGTACGTATCCGATTTGTCTTTTTATCTTGATAGGATTTTTAGTTATTGGTTCTTTGGCTATCCTTATTTCACCATATGTAGGGGGTATTACACCAGCTATTATTTTTATAGTGGTGGTCTTCCCAGCACCGTTTGTACCAAGAAGACCAAAAATCTCACCTTTTCTTACTTCAAAGCTTATACCCTTTAAAGCCTCAAAACCGTTGTAGTTTTTTCTTAGGCTTTTTACCTCTAATAAAATTTCTTCCAAACTCTCAATCTTTAGCTGCCAAAGGCACCACTAAACCTGCCCATATACCATTTATTACGGCTGCAAGCAACATGAGAAAACCAAAGTTTATAGTAGAATGTTCTTTACCGTGCCATAAGATAGCTCCAGCCACCTCAGCCACTACAAATACCAACGTCGTTAACCATAAAAGAGCTACTCCTTTCATGATGCAAACCTCCTATCCATTTAAACTTTATTATAACTCAAATTTGCTTTCTTTAAAAAGTTTTTTAGTATATCAAACCCACACTCTGAAACTATGGACTCTGGATGAAATTGCACACCAAAAATAGGAAGAGTTTTGTGTCTTATGCCCATTATATCACCATCTTCTGCCACAGCATCCACAACAAACTCATCCGGCAACGTATCTTTATCTATCACAAGAGAATGATATCTTACAGCTTTGAATGGGTTTGGCAACCCTTCGTAAAGACCATCATTATCGTGAGTTATCATAGAGGTTTTACCGTGCATAAGTCTTTTGGCTTTTACTATCTTAGCCCCAAAAGCATAGCCTATGCTTTGATGCCCAAGGCAAACCCCCAATATGGGATATTTATCTTTGTAAGTTTTTATAACATCCACAGATATACCAGCCTCTTTCGGAGAACAAGGACCCGGAGAGATGACTATGGCATCTATATTGATATCTTCTATATCTTCTGGCTTTATTTCATCGTTTTTTACAACTTCTACCTCATGCCCTAGTATGTTAAAATACTGCACCAAATTGTAAGTAAAAGAGTCGTAGTTATCTATCATTAAAAGCTTCATACTAACAATATAAAACCAATCAGCACTTTTGCAATATTTAGAACATCATACCAAGTTTTATACCAAGCCTATAGTTATCGGGATTTATGCCGGTGTTTTTATATTCAGATGCAAACTGATACTTAGCCTGGGCACCAATGTAAATATTTGGAGATACTTTTAAGTCGATTTCACCAGAACCCTGCATAGTACCCACAATGCCAGAAGACATACCTTGCAACTTTACATCGGCTGCTCCTATACCAGCGCCAAAACCGGCAAAAAGGTTTTCACCTATAGGATAAAGATATCTCATGTTTAATTCGATGTTTGAAAAATCAAGATGGGAACCATCTCCGTAGGCTCTACCAGTGCCAAGTTGTAAAGAAGGTTTTAACTGTCCGTAAGCTACTTTGAAAAGTCTACAGTTCCAGTCTATACCTACCCCAAGATAAGGCCCGTCAAAACTGCTTATGTGGGACCCCGTAAAATGCATATAATCAAGCTTCATATAAGATGTGAAATCACCTAAGTTTTGACTGGCATAGGTGTCTGGTTGTGCTAGCGCCATGCTACCAAAAGCTAAAAAAACCGCCAAAAGCTTTACCTTCTTCATAAAGCATCCTCCTACTAAATATTATAATATGATAAAATATAACAATGAAACTTTATGTAGTCCCCACCCCCATAGGGAACTTAGACGACATAACAATAAGGGCTATAAACACACTAAAATCTGTAAAATTTATAGCTTGTGAAGACACCAGAAGAGTGCAAATACTCTTAAAACATTACAATATTGAAGACAAAATCCTTTTATCTTACTATCATCCAAAAGAAGCTATACAAATTAAAAAAATCGTATCTTTGATAAGAAAAGATGAAGATGTGGCTTTGGTATCAGACGCCGGCACTCCTTCTATATCAGACCCTGGTTTTAAGCTTATCAACACCTGTATAAAAGAAAATATACCTGTAGAGGTGTTGCCAGGCCCTTGCGCTCTCATAACAGCCGTTGTTGGTTCAGGACTACCAACGCACAGCTTTATGTTTGTTGGTTTTGCCCCAAGAAAATCTCAAGAGTCTTTTTACAAAGAGATGTTCCAAACAGATGTGGGTTCTTACATACTTTACGAATCACCCAAAAGGATATTGGACACTCTCAACACAATAAGCCATATAGCACCAGATATTACCGTTGCAATAGCAAGAGAACTTACAAAAATACATGAAGAGTATATAAGAGGCAACGTAAAAGATGTGATAGAAGAACTCAAAAAAAGAGACAACAACATAAAAGGAGAGATAGTTTTGGTGCTTTCAAAAGAAAACACTTTGGCTAAAGAAAACTAATGTTAAGCCACAACTTACTCTAAAAGCCTCAAAAATATGATGATATAAAGCATTATCTTGAATCATTTTTTCATTATATTAAAAGCTAGATAAGGAGGTTTTCTATGCATGCAATAGATATTGAAATTCCAAATCCGGGGTGCGAGCATTGTATAGAACCACTTGATTTTGATTTTACATTCGCATTTCAGCCAATAGTGGATATAGAGCAAAAGAAGATATTTGCTCACGAGGCTTTAGTAAGAGGTAAAGAAGGGCAAGGAGCAGGATGGGTTTTAGCGCGCGTAAACGACAAAAATCGTTATAGGTTTGACCAAGAGTGCAGGATAAAATCCATATCTTTGGCGGCAAAGCTTGGGATAAAAACTAAGTTATCTATAAATTTTATGCCAAATGCAGTTTATGTCCCTGAAAACTGTATTCGCACTACGCTTGAAGCTGCTGACAAAATAGGTTTTGATATTAGAAATATTATATTTGAGGTGTTGGAGGACGAAGAAATAAAAAATCCCGACAAGCTAAAGGATATTTTCTCTTACTACGCAAAGAAAGGGTTTGGTACCGCTATAGATGATTTTGGTTCAGGATACGCTGGGCTTACTCTATTGGCAGAATTACAACCTAAATTTATCAAGTTAGACATATATCTAATTCGCAACGTGCACAAAGAGAAGGTAAAACAATCTATTTTAAACGGTATCATAAGCACTGCAAAAGACATGAATATAGATATTATAGCAGAGGGTGTAGAAAACATAGAAGAGGCTCTATGGTTAAAAGACAAAGGCATAAAGCTTATGCAAGGTTATTTATTTGCCAAACCTGGGTTTGAGCATGTGTTTGATGAGTCTGAGATAAATTTTCCATTTTAAGATAGCCACTTTTTTACATAGGCATTTATATCAAATTTTCTCTCTAAGCCCTTATCGTTCATATATCTTATTTTGCCGAAAATAGGTCTTTCTTGCCAAGGTCTATCAAAAGTTCCAAAACACCAAGATATACCGCCATATCCATTTGGGTCTCTTCCGTCTAGCTCGTATTTATCGTTTAAATAACAGGCTATATCAAAAGCTTCTTTTGGGCTTTTAGACCATTCTAAAATCTTTTTAGACCAATACATCCTCATGTAGTTATGCATCTTGCCAGTTTTTAAAAGCTCTTTTTGAGCTGCGTTCCAATATATATCGTGGGTTTTAGCGTTTTCAAACTCATCCAGCGAATAAACAAACTCTCTCTCATCTTCTTTATGCTCTTGCAGAGTTTTTTTAGCCCAATCTGGAATACCTTCAAATTGGTTGTAATATGGATTGTAGTAACAAAAATTCCTAGACAGTTCTCGCCATACCACCATCTCATTTAAAAAAGATTTTACGTTTTCTTCTTCCTTGTCATAGGCTTTTAATATATCAAGGATTATCCTAATAGGAGATATCTGTCCAAAATGAAGGTACGGACTCAAATTTGACTGGTAATCTTTTGAAGGGTCGGACCGAAACTCTTTATATTTAAAGAGTTTGTTTTTTATAAAATCATCCAACCTTTTAAAAGCCTCATCCTCACCTCCTTTGAATATGGAAGATGGGCTTACAGACTTGTCTATATTTAGATTGTTTAAAATCTCTTCTTTTGAAAAGCCCAAAGAATCAAGACATATGCTGGTTTTGTCCTTTAGTTCAATCTTGTCAACCGGTTTTAAAAACTCATTCCAAAGTTTCTCTACCTTGTTTCTGTATAAATAAGCGTAAGGCACTTGTGAGCTAGATACATACTCTATTGGAAAAACTACATCAGATTCTACTTCAAAAACTTTTATGTTTACTTTGTTTGATATTTCTTGACGCCAGCGCCTTTGGGTTTTAAGATAGTGTTTATCAAGGACTACACAAACCCCGTCCTTTGAAAGCCTTATAGTCCCGTCCTTGTAAGTGTCTTTTTGAAAGACAAAGTTTATCCCCCTTTCTCTTAGCTTATCTTTCAAAGAAATTATTCCTTCTATCATAAAAGCGTAATACCTAAGGTTTGAATGCTTGTATTTATCCGTTATAAAAAATGCCACCAAAAGAGGCTTGTGATAATAGTTAGCAAGATATATAGCGTACTCTAAAGCATGATTGTAATCTTCCCTTTGGGAAGCCTCCATCACATACAACACATATTTTCCAGATACGTTTACATCCTTATCGTTTAAGGCTTTTATCCTATGGTTAAACATCTAAGTTGACAATTCTACCTCGTCTGGGGCTGTGAAAAAAGCCACGCATAGCATTATCCAACCTATAAACAACACAATACCCCCTATACCAAACAAAATTATTGTAACAGCGCCTATAAACATAGTAAAACCAGCCGTTTTGAATAGATTGTGGTTTATAGCTACACCAAGCATAGTGTAAGCTTGCTTGTAAAAATAAGTAGCTCCCACAAAAAGTAGATAAGACAACACCATCGCAGAGATTATACCAACGCCTATCCCGGCCCAAGCATACATAAAACCAGAAAATGCAGCAATACTAATAAAGCTCATAAGTCCAAACGCAATCGCTATAATCCAGCCGCTTAGCCCCAATACAAAGCCTACTATGAATTTGTTAAAAATCTCTGGCTTTTTAATCATAGCGCTTATTTGATATACGCTCAATATAAGAAGTACGCCTCCCACAATCCAAAGAACCGTCCCTATAGATGGAATTACACCCAAAAGCATGAGTATAACTCCAATACCACCCAGCAATTTTTGCTTAGATATGTTTACCTTAGCATAAGATACACTATTTTCTTCCATAGCTTTTAATCTCCTTACTTATATTATAAACAGCAAAATTGTTTCTGGCTTTTAATAAAAATTAAAACATTACATATTTTCTATTCTAGAAGAGTTGTAAACAACGCTTACGCTACTTATAATCATGAACACCGCTGACCATATTGGTTGGATAAGACCAGCCATGGCTATCGCAATGCCGAAGGTGTTGTAAATGCTAGCCCATATAAAGTTTGTGTATATTATGTTTTTTACCTTTTGAGAAAATCTTATAATCCAAGGTATAGCTTTTAAGTTTTTGTTAAAAAGCAAGATACTAGCGGATATCCTAGCTACGCCAGAAGCGTTTGCCACCGCCACACTTACATCGCTTACACTCATCGCCAAAGCATCGTTTATACCATCTCCCACATACATTATCTTTGAACCTTTGGCTTTTTTATCCATTACAACACGCTGTTTGTCTTGAGGCTTTAAAGACCAATAAACTTCATCGAAGATGTTAGAAAGCTCCTCCACAAAAGCCTTTTCATCCCCAGAGATAAGCCCTACTTTGTAACCCATATCTTTTAATCTTTTTACAGCTTCTAAAGCGTTTTCATCTATCTTTTGTTTAAAGTAAAGCACTCCTTCAAGCTTACCATCCACAGATACGTATACGCAAGAAACGTTTTCTTTACAGCTTAGATTTGTTATGCCGCTTTTTTCCATAAGCTCTTTTGAGCCTATTTGCCATTTTTTATTTTCTATAAAAGCCTCAATACCATAACCGGGCAATATTCTTACTTTGCTTGGTTTTAAAAAATCCCCTTGGTAGTGGTTTAACAGGCTTTTAGCAATAGGATGTTTTGAATAGTTTTCAATGGAGGCTACCTTTTTAATAAAATCTTTTTCTTCGCCAAACTGCTCATATCCACTGTACTCCAAATTTTCTAACGTTATGGTGCCAGTTTTATCAAACAACACTTCGTTTATATACCTAACGTTGTAAAGAGCCCTTAGATTTTGTAAGATTATGCCTCTTCTTGCCAAAGCGTTGGCAGCGTTCCACAAAGCTAAAGGAGCAGCCACGTTAAAAGCGCAAGGACAAGCTATCAAAAGCACTGCCAAAGAGCTCATCAAAGCCTTATCAAAACCAGATTTATAGTACCAAAAGCCAAAGGTTATAATAGAAAGGGTCATAATGGTAGGCACAAATATCGCTGAAATCTTATCCGCTATATTTTTCTCTGGTGCAAAAGAGAGTTTTGCAAGCTCTATATTTTCTATAATTTTGTTTATAGTGTTTGAGTTAAAATCGTTTATAGCTTTTATTAAAAAAGTTCCGTCTATACTAACGCTACCAGCATAAACGGTATCGTTTTCAAATTTAGCAACGGGTTTTTGTTCACCGGTAAAAAAACTCTCTTTTACAAATCCTTGTCCTTCAACAATTATACCATCCACTGGTATTATCTCGTCTGGTTTTACTCTTACTATATCTCCTATTTTTACCTCATCTATTCGTACGGTTTTCTCAACGCCATTTTCTACAACGCTAACATAGCTTGGTAAAAGGTCTTTCACCTCACCTATACTCTTAGCAGCTCTATATCTACCAAAAGCCTCTATAAACTTTCCAAAAGCCGACAACGCTACTATCATAGTGGCAGTTTCGTAATACGGGGTGCCAACCCCCATGATGGTAGAATAAATTGATATGCCGTAAGCAGAAAAAGCGCCTATTGCTATCAAAAGGTCTGTGGTGATAGATTTTCTCAAAAGCGCTTTTATAGAATTTACAAGATAGTCAAAACCTATAAGCGCCATAACGGGGGTTGACAGAAGTAGTAAAAAGTAGTTTGTAAGCCTCACTATAGGGTCATGGGAAGTTTTTGAAACATCGCCACCGTATATGGTAAAAGAAAGCATCATCACATAACCAGCCAAGAAAAAGCTTATACCAAACTTTATAAAAAACTTTTGAACACTTTGAGAGGTTTCGTTTCCAGAGATTTTATTTACAAGATAACACCCAGTACAGCAAAACTCCCTATCTACACCTTTTACGTTGAAAACAATAGGATTACCAGATATGCCTATGCCACATTGATAACATCTATGAATAGAGGTTTCTTCCATTCAATCTGATTTTAAATGTTAAATGAGCTTTTGTCAATGGTATAATAGTATATTGAGAAATTTTTACGGAGGATTTCGTGTATTTTCAAGAGATAATACTTAATTTACAGGATTTTTGGTCTAAAAACGGATGCGCTATAATGCAAGGCTATGATATAGAAGTAGGGGCTGGGACAATGAACCCAGCTACTTTTTTGAGGGTGCTCGGAAAAAAACCTTTTAACGGGGCTTATGTAGAACCCTCAAGAAGACCAAAAGATGGAAGGTATGGAGAAAACCCAAACAGACTACAGCATTATTTCCAATTTCAAGTGATATTAAAACCAGCCAAAGAAAACTCCCAAGAGCTTTATATTAAAAGCTTAGAAACCCTAGGCATAGACCCACAACTTCACGATATAAGGTTTGTAGAAGATGACTGGGAAAGCCCTACGCTTGGTGCTTGGGGGCTTGGATGGGAAGTGTGGTTGGACGGTATGGAGATAACCCAGTTTACCTACTTCCAACAAGCAGGGGATATAGACTTGGACCTTATAGCTTGTGAAATCACCTACGGGCTTGAACGTATAGCGATGTATCTTCAAGATGTTGACAACGTGTTTGATTTAAAATGGAACAAAGACATCACCTATAGAGATATATATTTTGAGTTTGAAAAAGAGTGGTCTATATACAACTTTGAAAAATCAAACCAAGATAGACTTTTTAAGCTTTTTGAAATATACGAACAAGAGGCAAAATATCTCATAGAAGAAAAGCTTGTATACCCGGCTTACGACTATGTATTAAAGTGCTCTCACACCTTCAACCTTCTTGATGCAAGGGGGGCAATATCGGTCCAAGAGAGAACCAACTACATAAAACGTATAAAACATATGGCATCTCAAGTAGCTTCTTTATACATACAAAAGGAGAACAACCTATGAACGATATACTTTTGGAACTTCAAACGGAAGAGCTTCCTTCCTTGTTTTTACTAAAAGCCAACGAAACACTAAAAGATATAACGGAAAACTTCCTAAAAGAGAAAAACATAGAAGCTAACCACCTTATGATAAAGGTATTTACAACACCAAGAAGAATAGGTATTTTAATAGAAAATTTACCAGATTACAACAAAAAAGAAGAAATCCTTGTAATAGGACCTCCTTACGATGCTTGTTATAAAGATGGTCATCCCACAAAAGCTTTAGAGGCTTTTCTCAAGAAAAACGACGCTTCTTTAGAAGAGGCCTTTAAATATGAAAAGCAAGGCGGGGTGTATATAGCTATAAAAAAACAAGTGGGCGGTATATCTATAGAAGAGCTTTTCAAAGAGTTTCCAGATTTTGTGATAAAGTCTTTGACCTATAAAAAGATGATGAGGTGGCACAATTCTTTTGTTAAGTTTCCAAGACCTATAAGAGACATAGCTCTTCTTTTAAACAATAAACCTATACCCCCCTATAAAAACACCTCAAGAGGCCACAGGTTTTTGTCTACAGAGTTTGTTATAGAAAACGCCAAGTCTTATGAGGAGCTTTTAAAAAAGCATTTTGTGGTACCTGCTTTCAAAGAGCGTAGAAATATTATATTGGATTTGGTTTTATCAAAAGCCAAAGAGCTAAACATAAGCCCAGAATACGAAGAAGAGCTTATAGATGAAATCACAAACTTGGTAGAGTATCCATACCTTGTGGTAGGGGAGTTTGAAAAAGAGTTCCTAAGCTTGCCAGATGTTGTCATTAAAACTGTGCTTGCCCATCATCAAAAGTTTATCACCACAAAAAAAGAAAGCATTACAAACATATTTTTTGGCATTTCAAACATAGAAGATAAAAAAGGCTATATAAAAGATGGCTATCAAAAGGTAGTGAGGGCAAGGCTAAGGGATGCCGTGTTTTTCTACAACGAAGACTTGAAAAAACCCTTTGAATTTTTTGTAGAAGAGCTAAAAGGTATCATGTTTCATCACAAACTCGGTACAATGTTTGACAAAACCATGAGGCATGTAGCTTTGGGAGAATATTTGTCTTTGGCTTTTAATATAAAAAAAGATGTATTCTTAAAAGCCTGCAAACTCTCTTTGTTTGATATAGCCACAAACATGGTAAAAGAGTTTGACGAACTCCAAGGCTATATGGGAATGATATATACAAAAGCCAAAAACGAAGAGGAAGAACTATCCAAAGCTCTTTTAGAACAGTATATGCCAGACAAGATAGAAGGTACCCCATCCACAAAAACGGGAGTCTTGCTTGGTATTATAGTAAAATCAGACAACATAGTATCTTTGATAGGGGCTCATGAAATCCCAAAAGGCACATCAGACGCTTACGGCATAAAAAGAAACATATACGGTATTATAAAAACTATCTTAGAGCACGATATCGATATAGATTTAGAAGGGCTTTTCCAAAAAGTTTATGAGCTTTTAGAAAACAAATCAAAGCTCCTTAACTACGAAGAAATCATTACGCATATAAAAAACCTCTTTAGAGCAAGGCTAAACACATACTTTGAAGAATATCCCTACGATATAGTAAGGGCGGTGTTGGAAGTAGAAGACCCTCTAAGGGTAAAAACTATAAAAAATAAAGTAGAGCTTTTATCCTCCAACAGAGATATAGTAGAGAACATAGCAAGAGTGTATAAAAGAATAAGAAAGATTTTACCTAAGGATTTTACACCAAAGGATATAAAGGTAGAGCTTTTTGAAAGCGATTTAGAAAAAGAGCTTTACAAGTTTTTAGAAAATCTTCAAAAAGAGCTATCCAAAGAGTTTTTAGAATGCATAAATGACAATAAAAAGATAGTGGATGAATTTTTTGATAAAATACTTGTTATGGCAGAAAATATGGATATTAGAAACAACAGGCTTAGTTTGCTTTATAATGTCTATAAAAGCCTAAAAAACATAGCTGATTTTGAACATATTGTTATAAAGGAGGCATAAAAAATGAGCATTGGTAAAAAAATAAGGCTTGAACGCATCATCAACAGAGAAACTCAAAAAACCATCATAGTACCAATGGATCACGGGGTTAGTTCAGGACCTATAGAAGGTCTCGTGGATATGAAAAAAACTATAGATGCAGTGTCAAAAGGCGGCGCAAACGCAGTTTTGATGCACAAAGGGCTTGTAAAGGCAGGACATAGGGGCTCTGGCAAAGACATAGGCCTTATAATACACCTTTCAGCCTCCACAGACCACTCACCCACAAAAAACGACAAAGTGTTGGTATGCACTGTAGAAGAAGCCATAAGGCTTGGAGCAGATGCCGTGTCTATACACGTCAACATAGGAGCACCGATGGAAAGGGAGATGTTGAAAGATTTTGGTTTTATATCAAGGGTTTGCGATGAATGGGGGATGCCGCTTTTAGCTATGGTATACGCAAGAGGTCACGAGATAAAACCTCAAGACCAATACGATAAGACTTTTGTAGCCCATTGTGCAAGGATAGGAGAAGAGTTGGGAGCAGATTTGGTAAAAGTACCCTACACAGGTGATGTAGAATCTTTCAAAGAGGTAGTAAGAGGTGCACATATACCTGTGGTGATTGCAGGGGGACCCAAGATGAAAACTGAAAAAGATGTACTTGAGATGGTAGAAGGTGCTATAAAAGCCGGAGCGGCTGGGCTTTCTATTGGAAGAAACATATTCCAAGCCAAAGACCCAGAAAAGATAACAAGAGCCATGTACATGATAGTGCATGAGGGCAAGACCGCAGAAGAAGCTTCAGAATTTTTACATAAAAGTTGAATTAGGAGAGTCAGATGATATTAAAAGGTAAAAAAGCTCTTATAATGGGTCTGGCAAACGACAAAAGTATAGCTTACGGTATTGCTAAAAGCTTTAAACGAGAAGGAGCCGAGATAGCCATAAGCTACGCTGGCGAATCTGTGAAAAAGAGAGTGATGCCTATAGCAGAAGAGCTTGGCACTGAACTTGTTTTTGAATGCGACGTATCAAAAGATCAAGACATAGAAAACCTCGCCAACAACCTAAAAGACGCTTGGACCAATATAGATATAGTAGTACACTCAATAGCCTACGCTCCAAAAGATGAGTTTAAAAATGGTGTTATAGATACCACAAGGGCAGGTTTTGGCATAGCGATGGATATATCAGTTTATTCTTTTATAGCGGTGGTAAGAGCTTTTTCAAGCATCATGAACGAAGAAGGAGCTTTCTTGACCCTATCTTACTACGGCGCCCAAAAGGTGGTACCTCATTACAACGTCATGGGTATAGCAAAAGCAGCTTTGGAAAGTGCTACAAGGTATTTGGCTTTTGATGTAGCAAAGAAAAATCAAAGGGTAAACTGTATATCGGCAGGTCCTATAAAAACGTTGTCCGCATACAGCATAACAGGATTTCACCTTCTAATGGAACACACAGTAAGGGTAAGCCCTTTAGGAAGACATGTAACCATAGAAGAAGTGGGAGATACAGCAGCGTTTTTATGTAGCGAATGGGCAAGAGGTATAACAGGCCAAACCATATATGTAGATAGCGGCTATAGCATAATGGGTGTTTCTGATAAAGAAGAAGAGTAAGAGGATATATTTTGCTGGGGTCTTTAAGCTCAAAAAACTTTGATAAAGAACTAATAGGTCATTGTATAGGTTGCAATTGTGGGTGCAAATTTATAGCTTACATAAAAGATAATAAGATAGTAGATGTTACAGGACATCCTTCCGATAGGCTTGGGATGGGTAGTTTCTGCACAAAAGGTATAGCCCTTGTCCAAGAACTTCCTTTCTCGGAGTTTAGGTTAAAAGAGTCAAGCAAGTCCAATATAGATTTAGATAAAGATATAGGAATATTTGTAGATAGGTTTTGTACCGAAGAAGAGCTTCAAAGGGCTTTTTCTTTTACAGAGAATATATATTCAAACATGCTTTACGTTGAAAAGCCAAAAACTATAGATGTAGAAAACATACCTGATAAAAAAGTAATCCTAAACATATCAGAACCCTCTTACTCCGATGTAATGCTCTCAAGATGGATTATAGATGCAAAGCAAAAAGGAGCAAAAGTCTTTTGTACTGGTGCAATATTTACTAATATAATGTTTAAAGCAAACTATAAAAAGTTGATAGAACCTAAATATTTTTTAAGCTTTTTAGAGGATATACAAAATGCCTTTTTAAAAGGCTATCACGAAGATGAATTTATAAACAAATTTACTACATTTTCTACAAAATTAGGCAATGCTCTTATCATAATAGAAGACAGTTATATAAGGATAGATAGAGATTTTGTGTTGGGATTTTTAACACACATGAAAGAAGCATACGGTATAGATTATATCATCACTGGTAATATAACCCACTGGCCCGTAAAAAGCATAAAAGAACATTTAAAAGACATAGAAAATCACAATTTTATCGTAAACGTAGGAGACATGTTTAGATATATACCAGATAACAAACTAGAGAGCTTTTCCAAAAAAGATATATTGACTATCTCTCATATGACAAACATGAGCGTAAACTTATCAAAATATTATCTTCCAAGAAAGTTTTTTATAGAGATGGATTTTACTAAGAAAACAGCGTTTTTGGATATAAGCGCCAAAAAGCTCTTTGAAGATGAAAACTCTTATACGCTTCGTGATATATTACCAGATGTAGCTAAAAATATTTCCAATATTAAAAGCTCAAAATACGAGCCTATAAATTTAGACGATTATACACTTTTTGTGGGTAACAGCACAGTAGATGATATGGGACATTATTCAAGATGGCTTCATGAGATAGAACCACATCAATACATATATATAAACAAATCTTTGGCAGAAAGTATAAACACAACAGACGGAGAGCTTCTAGAGATTACCACAGAATATGGAAAAGCTATTTTCAAAGTAAAAATCTCTGCAAACATACCAAACAATACATTTTTTATATCCAATGGCTTTGATGAATACCAACCCTTTTACGAAGGCGTAAGACAAGGGGTTTTAGCTATTGACAAAAGTTTTGTACCGGTGGTAAGATATAGAAAGGTGTAAACTTAGGAGGTCTTAAATGAGTAAAAACTTAGAAGGTAAACTGGTGGTTTTCCTGGACGAGGTAGGTATTGACGATATACCTTACGTTGGTGGAAAAAACGCATCTTTGGGGGAGATGATAAGGCATCTAAAACCAAAAGGAGTAAATGTACCCTATGGTTTTGTGGTAACTGCCGAAGCTTACAGATATTTCATAAAGCACAACAACCTTGAAGAAAAGATAAAAGATACCCTAAAAGATTTAGACCCGTCAAACTTAGAGCAGCTTGCTAAGAAAGGCCATGCTGTAAGAGAGATGATAAGAGCTGGTGATTTTCCACAAGATTTAGAAGACGAAATAACAAAAGCTTACGAAAAATTATCTCAAATGTATAAAACACACGCGGTGGATGTGGCGGTGAGATCTTCAGCTACAGCCGAAGATTTGCCGGATGCCTCTTTTGCGGGTCAGCAAGATACCTATCTAAACGTAGTAGGAGCTCAAAATGTACTTGTAGCCGTTAAAAATGGTTTTGCATCGCTTTTCACAGATAGAGCAATATCCTATAGACATTCTCACAACTTTGACCACTTTAAGATAGCCATATCCATGGGCGTACAAAAAATGGTCCGCTCGGATTTAGGCGCTTCAGGGGTTATGTTTACCATAGATACAGAGAGTGGCTTTAAAGATGTGGTAGTTATAAACGCTATCTACGGTCTTGGAGAGATGATAGTCCAAGGTATGGTCACTCCGGATGAGTATATGGTGTTCAAGCCAACCCTCAAAAAAGGCTTTTCTGCTATCATAGAAAAGAAGCTTGGCAAAAAAGACAGGAAAATGATATACGGCGTTGGCTCTGATAGGGTAAAGATAATAAACGTACCTCAAAATGAGCAAAAACTCTATGCTTTAAACGACGACGAGATACTTACCTTAGCCAAATGGGGCATAGAAATAGAAGAACATTACAAAAAACCTATGGACATAGAATGGGCAAAAGACGGCAACGACAATCAGCTTTACATAGTCCAAGCAAGACCAGAGACGGTTCAATCAAGACGCCAGCAAAACAAACTTGTCGTATACGAAATAAAAGATCCTCTCGAAGAAAGGATAAAACATAGGATATTAAGCGGTATAGCTGTAGGAGATAAAATAGCTGTAGGCACAGTAAAAGTAATACACAGTATAAACGAAGCTTCTGATTTCAAAGAAGGGGACATACTGGTCACAGATATAACAGACCCAGACTGGGAACCTATAATGAAAAAAGCCGGTGGCATTATTACAAATAGAGGCGGTAGAACTGCACATGCAGCTATTGTAGCAAGAGAGTTTGGTGTCCCAGCCGCCGTAGGCACTCAAAAGGCAACGGAAGTACTAAAAACCGGTATGAAAGTGACCCTTTCTTGTGCTGAAGGAGAAACCGCATACGTATACGACAAAGAGCTAAACTTTGAATCAAAGGAGATAGATTTATCAAACATCAAAAAGCCAAAAACCAAAATAATGATAAACGTGGCAGACCCAAGCTCTGTGTTTAGATATGCAGCCATTCCAAACGATGGTGTAGGCCTTGCCAGAGAAGAGTTTATCATAGCAAACTACATAAAGGTACATCCTTTGGCTCTTATAAACTTAAATGAAGTAAAAGAAAAAGATCCAGAGCTATACAAAGAGATAGAAAATATAACCTTTGGTTACGACAACAAAGAAGAGTACTACGTAAAGAAGCTTTCTTACGGTATAGCGAAGATTGCAGCAGCTTTTTATCCAAATCCTGTAATAGTTAGGTTTTCTGATTTTAAAAGCAACGAATATGCAGGGCTTTTAGGCGGTAAGTATTTTGAGCCAAAAGAAGAAAACCCGATGATAGGCTGGAGGGGTGCCTCAAGGTACTATTCAGATAAGTTTAAGGTAGCCTTTGGACTTGAGTGCAAAGCGATACTAAGGGTTAGAAACAAAATGGGTCTTGACAACGTGAAGGTGATGGTACCATTCTGTAGGACTCCTCAAGAAGGCGCAAAAGTGTTAGAAACCATGAAAGAGTTTGGGCTTGTAAGAGGGGAAAACGGGCTTGAGGTTTATGTAATGGCAGAGATACCAAGCAACGTAATATTAGCAGACCAATACGCAGAGATATTTGATGGATTTTCTATAGGTAGCAACGACTTAACCCAGCTAACCCTTGGCATAGATAGAGACTCTGATTTGGTGGCACATCTTTACGACGAAAGAAATGAAGCAGTCAAAATTATGGTGGCAAATCTAATAGACGTAGCCAAAAAAGCCAATAGGAAAGTAGGCATATGTGGCCAGGCTCCAAGCGACTTTCCAGATTTTGCTCAGTTCTTAGTAGAGAAAGGTATAGACAGCATTTCCCTAAACCCAGACTCAGTTTTTAAAACTATGCTTGCTGTCGTAGAAATGGAGGAAAAATTGCATAAATAATATATATGAGGTATTTATGGAAAAAGTTGTTCCTCTTGCCAAAAAGCTTTTAGAAGAAAATGGAAGCATACTCTTGGTTTGTCATGAAAATCCAGACGGTGATACATTAGGTAGCGCTTTGGCTCTATACATATTTTTGAAAAAATTAAATAAAGATGTTTATGTGTTTTGTAAAGACAACATTCCTAAGTTTGCTCAGTTTTTACCAAAAGTAGATGAAGTCCTTCACCCAAAAGATTTAGATGGAAAATTCTTTGATTTGGCTATTATAGTAGATGCCTCTGGTTTTAAAAGAGCTAACTTTGAAATATCATCAAACTGCAAAGCACGTATTGACCATCATGTGGGCGGGGATTTTTACGGACTTTACGATTTTGTAGATTATTCTTACGCTTCTACTACCCTTTTGGTTTATGAGCTTTTAAAATACATAAACAAAGATCTTATAGACAAAGACATCGCCCTTTGTCTTTACACTGGACTTTGCACCGACACGGGATTTTTCAGATACTCAAACACTACAAAAGAGGTGTTTGATGCAGCATCATCGCTATGCTCTTACGGCGTAGAACCAAACTACGTATGGAAAAACTTTGGAGAAAAGGAGAGTCTATCCAAACTAAAACTTATAAGCAAAGCCTTAGAAAACCTCGAGATATTCCATAGCGGGAGAACCGCCGGCATCATCATAACTCAAAGTATGCTTGAAGAGACTGGGGCTCTTTACGAAGATACAGAAGGGCTTGTAAACTATCCAAGAAGGTTAGAAGGTGTTTATGTGGCTTTTGCCATGATAGAAACTAAAAAAGAGGATGGAACTACATTCTGGCGGGTGTCTTTAAGAAGCAAGGAAGAATTTGTAGATGTATCCAAAATAGCACAGCGTCTTGGAGGCGGTGGTCATAAATATGCCTCTGGTTGTAAATTATACGATGACATGCATACATCTTTATATAGGCTTTTAGACAGCATAGCCTTAGAAATAAACACTATAAACAACAACAAAGAGCTTACTCTTGAAGAGATAAAAGTTTAAATATTTTTTAAAAAGCCCCAAGACAAAAGCCTAGGGGCTAAATATATAAATCTAATCAATCGTTGTCATCTTCTAACATAAGGTTTCCAGTATAGTATATGTTAGATGAACAGTTTGATACATTACATATATTTACATCAAGTAGATAACTGCTACCTATCGTAAACGAAGACCAAGTCATAGAAGTTGGATAGATTGTTGGATTAAACAGTGGTATCGTGACAAAATTGTTATCTTCTCTTGATAGTGTTAAAGAGTTGTTGGCATAGCCTTGATATACACCACCTGCTGTTTGAGTTATAATTGAGGCAGTACATATGTTGTTTGTAAAGCTACTACATACCACAGCCACCTTTAAAGAGTTAGAAGAAGCACTTTGAAGTAGCGTATAAGAGCTTGTGGGCATAGTAGTATAGCTTACTGTATATACGTTGTCATCTTTTACAATGCTAAAAGCTGTTGTTGACAAATTGCTTATATATCCTCTTAATCTTAGCATAGCATCAGATGGCTCGTTTTCATTTTCCATGGTTATCGGTCTTGTAGCAAAGCTCACTGTACAAGGTGTAGTATTAGTGTTTATATAGCTATTTCTTAAATCAAAATCAATATCTACATAAGAATTTGTGCCAGATAACGCACCTATATCACCAGTCATATCGAGTAAGCATGTAGAACCGCTTGTGCAGTTTACAGTGTTTGGCAGTGTAACGTTTGGATTGGCATTTGGATTGTAAGAGGTAAGCGTACACATAGTAGAACTATAGGTTGGTGTAATAACGCTAACAGTGTTTGAAAGGATTATATCAAGTCTATTGTAGGCGCTGTCGGATGGACAGGCGGTGGTACTTATATACTGGGCAATACCTGACAAGCTTGCAAGGTTTATATAAACTGGTGTAGAACTGCTAAACAAAACACAAGCGTTACCATCACCTGTGTTTGCAAGGGATATGCTATATATACCCACTGTAACGTTTGGATATTTTGAAGCATCATCTTGTATATAAGCACTCGTTGTAGTAAAGCCACTGCCAGAGCTAGATGTAGAAGCCGAGCCACCGCCTCCGCCACCGCAAGCGCTAAGAAGCACTCCAAAGCTAAGGATAGCAATTGCCATACTACCTTTCTTAAGTATAGTGCTTTTCATATAAAACACCTCCTAAAATTTAGATTATCATACAATAAAAGATATTAAAATAAAATGAATACTGTATAATATATGAAATGATTTACAACTTAGAAGAGGCAATAGGGAAAATAAAAGAGCACAGGGCAAAAAACGAAAAGATAGTTTTTACCAATGGATGCTTTGATATAATACACGCTGGACATGTAAAATATTTAAACATTGCTAAAAGCTACGGAGACATCCTCGTGGTAGGATTAAACTCGGATGATTCTATAAAAAGGATAAAAGGTGAGAAAAGGCCAATAGTACCCCAAGAACAAAGAGCCTATGTACTAAGCCAACTAAAACCTGTAGATATGGTAATAATCTTTGATGAAGATACGCCTTATAATCTTATAAAAGCTATAAAACCAGATATCCTCATAAAAGGAGCAGATTGGAAAATAGAAAATATAGTAGGGGCAGATATAGTTTTATCAAATGGCGGTAGTGTCAACACTGTAAAATTTGATTACGATACATCCACTTCAAAGATTATACAAAAGATAGTAGAGCTTTACTGTGAAAAGCCTTAAAAAAGTTGAAGCCCTACACATCAAATTGTGTAAACCAGTTCTACCATCAATCCTTATGTATGAGTTGCTATACATTGTTATAAGTATACCACACGCTAACGTTAACGCTTAAAAAATATACCAAATCAATAAACCGTGGCAGACTTGTGAACCGTGGCAGACTTGTGAACCGTGGCAGACTTGTGAACCGTGGCAGACTTGTGAACCGTGGCAGACTTGTGAACCGTGGCAGACTTGTCACCTCATTTCCAATGTTATGTGAGTTCTTCCTAAGCTTTTAACCATAAAAACTTACATCTTTCATGTATTGGTTTATAAAAAATTTTAACAAAGGCAAGTGTCCATAGTATATGTGAAGTTATACATTATATATTGCAAACAAATAGCATTGTTTTATCTTTAATATCATGATGAAAAAAGGTATGTTTAGCAAGATGGGTGATATAATGGTAAAGCGTTATATAGAAGATTTAGAGAAAGAGCTCTCTCAAAAACCAGAGGATAAAGACATTATCTTCAAATTAGGAGTTGCCTATGTTAAAATAAACGATATAGATAAAGCAAGAGAATGCTACAAAAAGCTAAAAACTATGGATGAGGCTATGGCAAAAGAGCTTTTTGATATGATGTACGAAATATGAAAAGAGAAGAAATCCTTGGTTTTATAGGGGCTTTTTTAGGATGGGTGTTTGACAGTATGGATGCCACCATCTATGCTTTGGTGATGGTGAGCGCCTTAAAAGAGCTTCTTAAAAACCAAGGCATCGCAAATACAGAAAGTCATGTGGGCTTTTACGGAGGTCTTATATTTTCTTTATTTCTTATAGGATGGGCCATAGGAGGAGTTAGCTTTGGGTATGTAGCAGATAAAATAGGTAGAGTAAGGGCTCTTACTATTACAATAGGGCTTTACTCTTTGTTTACAGGGCTTTCTTCTTTGTCTCAAAATGTATGGGAGCTTGCTATATTTAGATTTATAACAGCGATAGGTATAGGTGGCGAATGGGCAGGTGGTGCTACTTTGGTGGCAGAAATATTTAAAAAGAAAAATAGGATTTTTGCTTCAAGTTTACTTCAAAGCGCATGGGCTATTGGGTTTTTAACAGCATCTTTGATATACTTTACAATAGGGAGGTATCACTCTTGGCGGGTGATGTTTTTAATAGGTATTTTGCCAGCTATTTTAGCCCTTGTTTTTAGGCTTTTTGTAAAAGAATCAGAAGAATGGCTTTCAAACAGAAATACCTTTTCTTATATTAAAAGCCTAAAACTTCTTTTTACAAAGGACTATAAAAACCAAACAATTGTTGGAGCTTTGCTTGCTTTTGTAGCTGTGTTTGGTCTTTGGGGTGTTACCAACTGGACACCAGCCTTGATATCTTATCTTCTTCATAAAAAAGACATAGCCTACTACGTAGGGCTTGGTTCTATAGCGCTAAACATAGGTGCTTTGTTTGGTTATATAGCTTTTGGCATTATAACAAGGTTTTTAGGTATACAAAATACGTTCATGCTATTCTTTGCAGGTAGTTTTTTAATGGGTCTTATAACATTTTTATACACTAAAAGCTTTGATAAACTATTGGTATCTCTTGCTTTGCTTGGATTTTTTAACAACGGTGTTTTTAGTGGGTTCTCCATATACTTTCCCCAAGCCTATCCTTCTTTTATAAGAGCCACTGGGGCTGGTTTTTGCTTTAACATAGGAAGGACTTTGGCATCCATAGGACCTTTTATAACTGGTTATATCACATACTTATCTGGTTCTGTGGCAAGGGCTGGGGCTATAGCATCCTCTATTTACATAGTAGGTGTTTTGGTGGCGCTTTTCTTAAAAGAAAAAAATTATTTACAATGAAAATTCTAAGCGTGTTAGATGCCGTAGGCTGGGGTGGTACAAAAGAGCAGGCTTACATAACAGCTATGGGTCTTAAAAACCTTGGGTTTGATGTATCTTTTGCGCTTTCATACGATTTTCAAGCTTTTAAAGAAAAAATAAAGGATAAAATACCCTATTATGAGTTTGAAAAAGAAACGCCTTTTAAAAGGGTAAGCCTTTTCAACTACAAAAGGCTTTATGATATAATATTAACAAACAAATTCAATGTGGTTTTTGCAAACTCCCCAAAAGCTCTTGATTATATAAGGGTCATATATCCATTTTTATCAAAAAAGCCAAAAATAGTGGCTTTTAAACGCTCTGGCAGAAAATCAAGCTTACTCTCAAAACATCTAAAATACAGCATAGCGGATAAAATAGTGGTGGTATCGAAAAAAGTTTACCAGGAGCTTTTGGAAGAAAATTTTTTCACGGATAGGCTTAGGCTTATACAAAGTGGTATTGACTTATCAAGGTTTAGAAAAGCAAGCCAAGACGAGAAAATATCCCTTAGAAAAAAGTACAACCTTCCCTTAGACAAGCATATATTCGTAAATGTTGCAAACTACAACCCTGAGGTAAAAGGTCACATTGACATACTAAAAGCTTATAAAAAAATAGAAAAAGACAACACGATGCTTTTGTTTGTAGGGCTTTTAACAGATACCGAAGCTACAAAAGATGCAGAAGCTTTGGGTATAAAGCATTTTTTAGGTCTTGGTTATAGAGAAGATGTAGAATATATCTTGAGAGCTTGCGATAGTTTTGTCCTTGGTTCTAGGTTAGAAGGCATAGCAGGGGCGCTTTTGCAAGCCATGGCAAGCGGGCTCATATGTATTAGTACAGATGTAGGTGGTATAACAGAATATATGAAAGACGGAGTAAACGGCTTTTTAACAAAACCAAAAGACATAGATGCTATGGCAAGAGCCATGGAAAAAGTGCTTAATCTAGACAATCAAACTAAAGAACACATAATAAAAAATGCAATTGAAACATCAAAAGGATATAGCATCGAACATATGCTGTCAAAATATGTAAAACTATTGGAAGAGCTTGCCTGATATGGTATATTATTTTAGAAAAAAGCGGATGTGGCGGAATAGGAAGACGCGTAGGATTCAGGCTCCTATGGTGAAAAGCCGTGAGGGTTCGAGTCCCTCCATCCGCATTAAAGAGGTGTTATGAATATATTGGCTATTGGAGATGTTATAGGAAGGACTGGAAGAAGGACTCTAAAAGCCATTCTTCCTAAGGTTATAAAAGAATATGAGATAGATTTTATACTTTTAAATTGTGAAAACGCAGCCGGTGGATTTGGTATTACTTTAAAAGTTTACGAAGAGCTAAAAGCCCTTGGAATAGATGTGTTCACATCCGGCAACCACATATGGGACAACAAAGAAATTTTTACCTTTATAGACCAAAAGGAAGATATATTAAGACCGGCAAACTATCCACAAGGAGTACCCGGAATGGGTTTTAAAGTTTTTAATAAAAGCAACAAACAAATACTTGTTATAAACCTTATGGGTAAGGTGTTTATGGGAAACCCAGCACTAGAAAATCCTTTTTTCGTAGCAAGAGATATTCTTAATAAAAACTCTTTTGATATAGCTATTATAGATTTTCATGCAGAAGCCACAGCAGAAAAATACGCCTTTGCCCTCTATATAGAAAACGAGTTTAAAGATATCGCTAATAAAATATTTATATACGGAACCCATACTCATGTGCCAACAGCGGATGCTCTTATATTTCCGTCTGGTATGGCATATGTAACAGACATAGGCATGACAGGAGCTTGGCATAGTATAATAGGTACTGAGTATACTGCTATTACAAAATACCTAAAAGGTATACCGGCGAGGTTTGAGGTAGATGAGTCTCAAGGGATATTTAACGCAATATTATTAAAAGCCCAAGACAAAATAGAATCAATAAATAGACTGCAGATATTTGAAGATATAATATAATAATTAAATGGTTAAAGTTTTTGAAATAGATATAAAAGAAGTTGCTTCAAAACTTCAGAAAGGCAAAGAATACAGCATATATACGATATATAGAGATGTGCCAATAAATATAAAAGTACCTCTTTCTTGGGTAGACACATCCAAAAGCAATGAAGTTTATCTTGCCTTTAACTGGAAAAATACGTCTATGAAATACGCTTTTCAAACTGGAAACCCGGTATATGTAAAATTTTCAATACCGTATCAAGGTAAGGAGCTATCTTTTTATATCAAATGTGATGTATTTTCTAGCATAAGGGACGAATTGGTGCTTATGGCAAATGCCGTTTTGGAAGTACCCCCATTTTTAAAGAGGACTAGCGTAAGAGTAGAGATTGATTCTAAGCATAAATCCTATGCAAGCTTGTGTCCAGAGAACATAGAAGATACGAAAGAATGCCTTTCAGACTTAGAACTTAAAAATATAAGTGAAGGGGGGTTTGCAATAAAAATAAAAAAAGACGAAGAAAAAAGCAAAATTGTATTAAATATATTGAAGGATTTAGCTCAGAAAAATATAGTATTTGAAGCAGAGCTTTATATAGATTCTCATCAAATAAGGGCAAAAGCAAACATTGTAAATATATACGAAGAAGATGAATACATAATAGCTGGATTCAAGATGAGCGTAGACAAAAAAGACATCCAAAAGCTAAGCTCCATTATTATGAAACTTCAACAGGAGATAATACAAGAGATAAAATCTTTATGAGAAAACAAATCTTTATTTCTCTTTTTTTTATCGGTTTTTTAGTTAGCTCTTGTGCCAGAAAACCCTTCAACAACGAATGCATGTCAAAGCTGTATCAAGGTGATTTTAGGTTGGCGGTTTTTGAAGGTCATAACGAGCTTATCAAAAATCCCAAAGACCCAGGGGCAAGTCTATGTCTTGGTATAATGAGTGAAATAAACGGAGATTACCAAGACTCTGTAGTGTTTTTAAAAAATGCCTTAGACAACACAAAAAACATCACAATGATGTCTGAAGCAGAAAGCTATCTTTGTAGAGTTTTTACTATGAGTGGTGATTTAAACAAAGCTAATACTCATTGCCAAAATGCTATGAAATATAATCCAACAGGCGATGCTCTTGCTATAGCCTTAGAGTCGGAAGGCTTTTTAGAAAGTGCAAAAAACAACTATCAAAAAGCCATAGAGTATTTTGATGAGGCCTTAAAACATGCCAAATCAGGTTTTGTGAAATCAGAAATACTAGCTTTAAAAGGGCTTGCGTATTATCATATAGGAAATCTAGACAAAGCAAAAGAAATTTTACAAAAAGCTCAAAAACTCGCTAAGAAATCAAAAAATCACGATGCAAGAGCTATAGCGCTTCTTTCTTTGGGAGAGATAGCAAGGGAAAACAAAGACTATAAAAATGCACTCCCTTTACTATCAGAAGGGTATCAAGAGGCTTTGGAAGCAGACGATAGCTACTGGGAGTCTATGGCTTACGCGTATCTTGGCTTTTATTATAAAGATATTGGAAAACCTATACTGGCAAAAGCCTACATACAAGGTGCTATAGAGTATCTAAATCAAATACACGCTGTTAAAGAGGTCCAATACTTACAATCTTGGCTAAATGGACTACAATAAATTAAAGATTTTCTTTAGGCTATTAAGGGCAAAACAATACACTAAAAATCTCATGCTTTTTATCCCCATAGTGTTTGCAAGAGAGATTTTTCATACGAAGCCTCTTTTACACACTACCCTTGCCTTTTTAGGCTTTTGTCTTATCACATCATCCACCTATATATTAAACGATATCATAGATGCTCCAAAAGACAGGCTTCATCCAAAAAAGAAAAATAGGCCTATAGCAAAAGGAGATATCTCTATCAACGCTGCATCCATGGTAGGTGTTTTTTTGTTTGTGGTTGGTGCTATGCTGGTAATAAAAGCCTCTATACTGGCTTTTGGCATGTCTATGCTCTACGTGTTAAATAGTTTTGTTTATAGCTTTTATTTTAAGAAAAAACAGCTTTTTGATGTTTTTTTTATAGCCTTTGGGTTTTTGATAAGAATATACATAGGGGCTTTCGCGGCATCTGTGGATGTCTCGCCTTATCTATTTTTAGATATGTTTTTCATAAGCCTTTACCTTGGATTTGGCAAAAGAAGATATGAACTGTTCACAATGGAAGAAAAAAGCCAAGATTTTAAAGAGGTTTTAAAATACTATAGCGTTTATTATCTTGACCAGCTAATGGTAATATCTGCAACTCTTGGTCTTGGCATATATACTATGTATACTCTTAGCATACCAAGCAAGGTATTTTTCTACAGCGTTATAATAGCCACTTTTGGTATATTTAGATACTATCACATCACTCACAATCTAAAAAGCGGAGAACCATCCGAAGAGCTTTTAAACGATAAGCTTATTCTTCTTAGCGCCACTTTGCTTGTTTTATACGACGGTGTTATATTATACTTTCATTTTTAAAAGCCCGATAAAGAAGACTTTAAGATATCGTTTAACCTATCAAGAGCCTTTATAGTAGAAGGTTTTAGGCTTTTATCAATATATTTAATAGCCTTTGGGTTAAAGTAAGAAACAAAAGTCTTGCCAGATTTTTGATATATTACAACCCTGCAAGGAGCAAACGCCCCTATATCTTTAAAATCGCTAAGTATATACCTTCCCCATTTGGCGTTGCACGAGTATAGTATGTCTACGCTGTTTGTCTTATATTGGTGTGGTATTGTCATATCGTTTGATTCTAAAGAGCTTTTTATAAAAGTAGTTGCATCTTTAAAATCCATGTTGTAAGACATATTCACAAATAAGGGCAAACTTTGGTAAGAAGAAGGTTTTGGCAGCTTAAACTTTAAATCTTTTAATATTGTGTTTTGTATTTTCTTTAAAGTGTTTAGGCTTTTAGTATCGGTACCCGTCAAAAGTCCAACGTAATATATGTTTGGTACCACTATATAAGTTTTACCATCTTCTTTGTAAGTGAGTACACTAAAAGGTATAGCGTTGCCGAGAAGAGGGTTTTTGGACAAAAGAGCGTTTGTATATTTTGTATTATAAATGTATACTTTGTAAGGGATGAAGTTTTTATCGTAAGCTTCCATAGTCTTTTGTATGTCAAATGTGTATAAAAGCTTAAAATCCTTGTTCAAATTTTTAACATAGGAGCTTGGAGATTCTTCTTTAAAATAAAGAGGGCTTGTAGCCCACGACAATCCTACCAAAAGCCAAACGCCAAACAACAATTTTTTCATAAACCCTCCTTATGTGGTAGTGTAATTGTAAGGCTCATCTAAAACCTTGAAAAGATTTTTTGGGTTTGTGGTAATCTCAATATGACGCTTTGATTTTATATAGTTTATCAAAAGCTCGTAAGCGGGTATTGGTTTGGCATCTTCTACGAGTTTACCTATTTTCCAAAGCTCGCCTCCGTAAGTAGCAGCCACGTACTCTTTGTTTGGTTCCAAATCTTTGCCGTTTATCTTTATGACTTGAAACCTTTTACCCTCTGGTTCATTTATCTTTATCTCGTAGTACACATTTTTAGAAAGTCTTGGCATATCACCGCCTTGTTGGTATATGGGGTTTGGATTAAATACGTTGTCCGCCATATCCTCTAAAAGAGATTTTATCTGAGAGCCTTTTAGCTTAAACACATAAACATGTGGATATGTGATGGCGGTAAAATCGTATACATCGTTTACGGTGATATCTTGACCGGGTAAAAGCGTTGCTCCCCACCTATAACCTGGTGAAAACACGATATCTATACCATGATAATAATCCATGATAGCATCGTTGGCAAGCTCATCAAAGGTGCTGTAAAATGTATCACGCTTGTATATCAAAGAAGATGTGGTGCCTATCTTTGTGTTTAGCTTTTCATCGTAGGGTTTAAAGTATTCTTGAAGAAGTTTTTCAGAATCTTCATCTTTTGGTACTATATTTGTAGCCACTGGTATAAGTTTAAAGGATATATCTTGAAGCTTTCCTTTGGAGGCTTTCAAATCTATACGCCCTACAAACTTACCGTGAGAACCAGCCACCACTACATATGTATTGTTGTATCTTAATACTTTTGGTGTTATATCGTGGGTGTGGCCACTTATGATAATGTCTATACCATGTACATATTTGGTAAGGGCTATATCAAGAGGTAATCCATCGTGAGATTGAAGTATTACAACATCTACTTTGTGTCTATCCCTTAGTTCGTTTACGTACTTTTGCATAGAATCCATGTTTATACCAAAGGTCCAGCCCTCCACAAACTTAGCTGGGTTTGATATAGGAGTGTATGGAAATGAATTACCTACTATACCTATCCTTACATCACCTATTTCTTTGACCACATACGGCTTAAAAGGAAGTTCACCAAACTCATCTTGTATATTTTGGGATATAAACTCTCCTTTAAACTCTTTTACGCGTTTTAAAAATTCCTCTTTTCCAAGGGTAAAATCCCAGTGCCCTACAAAAAGGTCATAGCCCACTAAGTTCATCCAGTCCAACATGGATTTTCCTTTGGTAAAAAGGGTTATAGCAGATGTGGCAAGGGTATCGCCGTTATCCAATATAAGACAATTTTCTCTACCTCTTTCATGGACTATATCTTTTATTATGCGGGCTATATGGGAAGTACCACCCATAATACCGTATCTATGGGCAAGCTCTATAAAATGCACGTTTGTATCAAAATAACAATCAATAGTATCTGGCTTTAAACCGTAAAACTTTAAAAACTCATAACCTGCTATAAACCCAGGAGTACCAGCTAAGTTTTTAGGACCTACCAAATTTGCGGGTTCTCTGAAATAAAGAGGTTTCATATGTCCATGGGTATCCGTGGTAAATACAATACTAGCTTTACCTACTGGTCTAAAACTCATCAAATCGTCGTAACTTAGTTTGTTTACTTTTGCTACAGCGCTTATGGGGTCCGTAGCTATTCCTACACCTATCACACTAAGAAGCTCTAAAAAGTCTCTTCTGGTAAGATTCATAAATAAACTCCTTTAAGAAAGCTCTAAGTTAAAGTCGTGTTCAAAGCTTTTACCATGATTGTCTGTAAATATCATCTTTACAGTGCCAGCTTCAATTGCTTTAAAATCTAGTCCAAATATAGGATTTGAAGACACGCCAGGTCCATTGTGTATGGTAGCTATCTTCTTATCGTTTAAAGATATATCTATGGTAGTGATATAGTTTGCTGGTATAAGCTTACCAGTTTTGGGGTCCTTTATAGTGCCTGGGTCCATTGGGTGTTTCACTAAAAACATAAGCTTTGCCACATCACCTTTCTTAGGCTTGTTTGGTATAACTCTTACTATGACTGGTACACTCATAAAACCTCCTTTTAAGCTCTTTGAAAAAGTACACACCAGCCCATTGGGCTTATCCTTCCAGCTACTACTTGACATTTTGCATTCATCATGCCACCGCCCATCATACCCATACTTCCCATCATGCCCATATGACAAGGATGAGGGCTACTATAACCTGAAGGTATAAAAAACTTACACATACAGCACATCTCCCCATCATGGGGATGAGATTGGTACTTTACAGCGGACTTCGTCTCTAAAGCGCTCAATTCATAAGCTTTTGAGATAAAAGGTATAAACCCGATAGCTATAAGCTTTATAAAAGACCTTCTATCCACAACCGCCTACCGTTACCTTTGTAAATTTAAAATCCCCTACCAAAGACCCATCTTTTAAAAGCGCAATACCTCTTACGTATGAACTTTGAGCCATTCTTATAGGCACTTGGAAAAAGGCTTTACCACTAAGAGGGGTAAGCTCTATATAGGATATATGTGGGTCTGGGTTTTCATCCACAAATATATGAAGGGATTTTATATCCTCTATGGGATAGTCTGCTTCTACAGATACCGGTACATGAAGTCCATTTTCTGCTATGGTAGGAGCACTTAATCTTACTTTAGAATCTTGTTTTACGTCTTTTAAGCTTTTACCAAAAGCTTTTTGAAGGGACTTCTCTATTTTTTCTAAACCCTTTTTATCCTCTTGGGGCATCGAAGGGGCTCCCAACGACAAAACAGGAGCTTCAAGGATAGGGGCTAAAGCTAATCCAAGCCAAGCACCAGTACCAAGTTTAAAAAATTCTCTTCTGTCTAACATGAAAGGCCTCCTTTTTTGGCGTTTAGACATACGTAGTTTAACGTTTTTAAAAATTGATTTGGATTCATATCTCCAAAAGCTTTAAAGATAATGCTATTTGTTTTTGGATTTAAAAACACTGAAGTGGGAGTTCCAAAAATTCCAAACTTCCTACCTAATTTCTTACCGCATCTTGAATCTAAGTCAATACTAGACACCACAAAATGCGTATCCATAAAGTTTGACACGTTTTGATTGGACAAAGTAAACATCTCCATATGTTTGCAATCTTCACAGTTGTCCTGATAAAAATAAACCATAAGGGGTTTATTTTGAGCTTTTGCAATAGCTAAACCGTCTTTAAAATTGTACCAAGCACCAAAAGTTATATAAGGTATTGTAAATAAAAGCAGTATAAACTCTTTCATGGTCTTACGTAAGCGTATCCTTCGTGTTCTAATTTTGCAATTTCTAAGATACCAGCGGGTACCACCTTTGCAAAACTTACCACATCCTTAGGTGATACGTGATAAGCATTCAAAGATTCATGGCACACCCTAAAATGCACTACACCTTCTTGTTGATAGGCTTGAAGTTGCATCTGCATATCCATAAGGTTGTTGGCAAGCTTTGTATCTTTTGCAAAAGGTGTATTATCAAGGCTATTTAGCATATACTTTATAGCCGGTCCATAAAATACCAAATAAAGTTGTAGATTTTTTGGATTGTTGCCGGTGTTGTGGGTAATGTTTCTAAGGTTGTTCATGATAAACTGAAACTTGGCATCACTGCCAGTATGCACATCAAAGACTATCTTCACTGGATTTGCCAAAGCCATGGTACTTGCTATCATAAAAGCCAAAAACCCTTTCTTCAACATAAAACCTCCTTAAAAATAAGTATATTATAAAAAAATAAAAACGTTGTGAACTTAGTAAACTATTTGAAGCTGCAAAGTATAATCTACGAAACTTTTACCGCATCCACCATTGGCAGGGTTTCCACCTGAGCACTCAGCTGTTTTGACAATGGAGTTTGGATTTACGAAATCAGCACCAAGAGATATTTTAGCAGCTTGGTTTGCAATATAGTAGTTTAAGAATACCGACAAGTTGTCTATCCTACCATCCTGGTAAGAACCGTTTGGGGCTTTTGATATGTTGTTTGGATTTGGAGATACCTCACCGTTTGAAGCTACCGCATATACATTTTTATTGGTATAAGATTCATATCTTAAAGCTAGTGCCGGTTTTCCAATACCCACAAACCTATCATAAAGCCACTGGGTTTGTAAATAATAACCATCTGATTCAGGTTTATTGCCATATTTATCACCAAAGCCCAAGTCTTTGTTTACTATATATCCAGCTTGAAACTGCGGTACAAGCTCACCAAATTTATTTTCATAAAATATATCAACATCGTAGGCTTTTGATGTGACAGAAGAAGCAGGTATTATGATGTTTTGAGAAGGGTTAGCAGGGTTTGGTACTTGGCAGTTTGATGTAGGTGAGCCGTTGCATTCTCTTTTCTGGGTCTCATATCCTATACCTATTTGTAGCGTTTTCTTGTGTCCTAAATAAGTATCTCTCATCATGTATGTTGGGTCTGACGTATAGCCTAAAAATGTAGGTACAAAAACAAGTCTGAAAGAGTATTTTAGATTTGGGTTATCGGTTTGATATAGATTACCTTTGTTTGATAAAGATGTTTGATAATCGTATTTCCCTTGACCTACCATGGCATAGTATTTAAACATACCTTTGGCAAGGTTGCCCCATACTGCAACACCCATATCTCTAAAAGCGGAGGTAACACCTGGTTCACCCTTTATACCAGGCAAAGAGCCATAACCCAGAGGAAAAAATGGGTTTATAAAAGCTAGTGCCGGGTTTTTTGTATTTTGGTTTATAACATCGTCTATAGGCCCTATACCATAGCCGTAATAGCTTGGTATCACAAGCGTATAGAGTCCAGATAAAGATATTCTAGAAAATGGGTCCCTAAATTCTCCAAAGGTTAAGTTAAAAGCATTAGAAGGGGTAAAGCTTATATAAGCATCTTGCAATATGGAAGATTGCACTGTACCTTGATGAGCTCTTGCGCTACCATCAAATCCTAAACTATTGTTGTCTGAAAAATCAAAAAATGCACCGAATTGAATATATCTATTTGCTTGACCTTCTATGCCAATCCTTGCGTCCCTTACAGAAAAGTTTGTAGCGCTTTTTGTGTTTTGAGAAACCTGACCATCGGATTGTGTCCAGATTTGTGTTAAAAAGTTTAAGCTCATGAACGATGTGTTAGAGCGCTTTAATACTATACCTTCTGTTGGTAACAAAGGGAATAACCAAGCTCCATGTGCTATGCTGGTTGCAAAAATAGATGCTAAAAGCAATTTGGCTTTTTTCATAACACCTCCTATCCTGAATTTAACAAGATTATGTTAACTTTTTTTGTTTTAGATTCATTTTTATTTTCTTATCTTAATAACTATGCATATTTATACCTATATATAAGAATATTTTTATATATCATATCGAAATTATAAAAGCGATTTCTATTATAAAATTGTTTTTTTGGTGGTCTACCTCTTTTTGCCATATGTAAAAACCCTTTTAGAGTATTTAAACATAAGATTTAGCAATTTACACAACTTTGCCTTTGGGCCCACTATAATAGCCTTTACCGACAAAGGTGTAAAACAAGATGTAAAATCTATGCTAATCGCCTCTTGATAGGCATAGAAGCTATTTCTGAACAAAAGTTTCCAATGCTACTTCAAAGAATAGCCATATAGCTTGGTATATTTAAACATTGCTAGATAGTTTAGCAAAATCCTCTTGGGAAATGTTACCTATATAAAGATTGTTTTTATCTAGTTTTTAACTAATAGTAGAAGATATTGTTTATGATATAATAACTGTATGCTGGATGCCAAAAAAATAGCCAACACCGTTAAGGAGCTAGTGAAACCTATTTCTGAAAACCTTGGCTTTAGACTGTTTGATGTGGAGTTTAAACCTGAAAACGGATGGGTGTTACGCATAATAATAGACAAAGAAGGAGGAGTTACTATAGACGACTGCGAAGAGTTGTCAAAAAGAGTAAGCGCACTTTTAGATGTAGAAGATGTGATACCCCAAAGTTACTTTTTAGAGGTAAGCTCACCAGGTCTTACCAGAGAACTAAAAGAAAGATGGCATTATGAGTTTTTTAGAGGTAAATACGCAAAGGTCTTTTTGAAGGAAAAAATAGACAACAAGCAAGAGTATACAGGTTATATAGATAGTACCGACAATGATAACCTTGTTTTGAGGCTTTTGGACAAAACCATAAAAATACCTTTTGAAAAGATATCAAAAGCGAGGCTAGACGTAGAAAAATGGTAAAGAATATACAAAAACTTATAGAAAGTGTAGCAAGAGAAAAAGATATACCGGTAAAAATAGTAGAAAACGCTTTGAAAAACGCCATAGCTTACGGTATAAGAAAGGAAAAGCACATAAGGGGAAAAATATTTGTGGATTTTGGGGAAGATGATACCATTAGTGCTTATATAGTCTCTGGCAAGGAGAAAACAAAGCTTGACATATCGGCAGAGGATTTAAACAGGATAGCGGCTTACGCTGCCAAAGAAGAGTTTTTAAAAGAGCTAGAAAATGCCGAAAGAGAAAGAGGCTTTTTAGAGTATGTATCCCAAGAGGGAAACATAGTGCACGGTATAGTAAGAGAAGTGACAAAAGACCAAACTGCCATAGTAGATTTAGGACCTATTGATGCAGAATTGCCAAGAAAAGAACAAATCCCAAAAGAGAGCTTCAAGAAAAACGATAGGGTGAAAGCGCTTCTTTTTTCCGTTCAAAAGCAAAGAAACAAACCTATTTTGCTTCTTTCAAGAACACATCCTAAATTCTTACGAAGGCTTTTAGAGGCTGAAGTACCTGAAGTGGCAAGCGGTCTTGTGAAGATAATATCTGTGGCAAGAGAACCAGGCGAAAAAGCCAAAGTGTTGGTAGACACAGAAGATAAAAAGATAGACCCGGTGGGAGTAGTAATAGGTGTAAAAGGCTCAAAAATAAACCCCATATCAAAGGAGTTAGCTGGAGAGCACATAGATGTAGTAAGATATTCAGAAGACAAGAAAAAGCTCTTGGAAAACCTATTTTATCCTGCCAAGATTCTTGATATGAGAGAAACAAAAGACCAAATAGAAATAGCTGTAGACAAAGACCAAATCTCTTTAGCCATAGGTAAAAGGGGTATAAATACCAAGTTAGCTTATAAAATTGTAGGAAAACATATAGATGTTATGTCAAAAGAAGATTTCGATAGGTTGAAAAAACTCTCCTGATGATATTAGAGATAGAAAAATTGGTCCACAGTGGCTATGGATTGGCTAGATTTCAAAACAAGGTTTACTTTGTGCCGTTTGTTTTACCAGGAGAAAAAGTGAAGATAAAAGAATATATCAACAAAAAAGATTACGCTATAGCAACTCTAGAAGACATCATAGAAAAAAACCCTCATAGAGTAGAACCCGTTTGCCCATACTTTGGTAAATGTGGAGGTTGTCATTTTCAGCATATTGACTACAGCGAGCAGCTTCACCAAAAATCCCTCATTTTAAAAGAAACGTTAAAAAAGATAGGAAATATTGATATAGAAGAGCTTACCGGCGTTATATCGGATAGTCCTTATTATTATAGAAACCGTGTTAAGTTTAAAGTCCATGATAAAGAGATTGGTTTTGTTGGTTTTGATGAGGATTTTGTAAAGATAGAATCTTGTCCCATCGCTTCAAAAGCTATAAACGATATAATACCTTTTTTAAAGGAGTTTTCAAAACAATTTAACCCCTCTTGGATAAGTGTCTTCTATTCAGAAAGCACCAAAGAATATCTTTTAAAGTTTGCCTCTTACGATTATATAAACAAAGAAAAGCTTAAAAAATTTAAAGAAAACCTAACCCCAAAAAATGTTGTAGGTATGGCTCTTGTAAAAGAGGATAAGAAAGAGGATAAAACGATATTTTCCATAGGCACTCCTTTTACATTTATAGAGCTTTTAGGGATAAAATATAGAATAAGTATAAACAGCTTTTTCCAAGTCAACATAAATGTAATAAAAAAACTTATCGAGACTATGACAAAAAATGAATCTCATTTTGATAGAGTGTTGGATGACTATGGAGGCGTTGGTCTTTTCGGACTTTACATGTCAAGGTTTTCTGAAGAAGTTGATATATCTGATATCAATAAAAGCTCAACAAACGATGCAGAATATTCAGCAAAACTAAACAATATAAACAATGTGTCTATATACAATCAAAACAGCTATATATTTTTGAAAAAAAGCTTATCAAAGCATGCAAACCTTCTCATCGTTGACCCTCCACGCACTGGTCTTTCAAAAGAAGAAACAGATATCATACTCCTTGGAAAACCAGACTATATTTGGTACATATCTTGCGAACCATCTTCTTTGGCAAGAGATTTAAAGCTTTTAAGAAAAAAATACAAAATAAAAGAAATATATATGGCAGACATGTTTCCACAAACCTATCACATAGAAACAGCGGTAAAGTTGGAACTTATATGAATGAGGCTTACCTTTTAATAGAAGAGTCAAAGCATTTAAAAGGAACGCTAGAAGTATCTGGAGCAAAAAACGCTGCACTTCCTCTTATGGCTGCTACGATTTTGACGGAAGAACCTTGCATCATAAGAAATGTACCAAACCTTCTTGACATAAAACACATGATAGAACTTCTAACCGATATGGGTAAAAAGATACACCAAGATAAAAATACCCTTTATATAGAAGGCCCCATTACAAATAAAGAAACAAGAGAAGATATAGTAAGAAGAATGAGGGCATCTGTGTTGGCAATGGGTCCTTTGATAGCAAAATACAAAAGCGGTAAAGTATCTATGCCTGGCGGATGCTCTATAGGAGCAAGACCTATAGACCAGCACCTAAAAGCCGCTAAGCGTATGGGTGTGGAGATTGAAATTGAACAGGGGTTTATAAACTTAAAAGCCAGCATGCTAAACCCTATAGATTTTACTTTTGATGTAATTACAGTAACTGGCACAGAAAACGTCCTTTGCATGCTAAGTACAATAGAAGAAGAGTCTATTTTAAAAAACATAGCCATAGAACCAGAGGTAATAAACTTAGTAGAAGCTTTAAAACAAATGGGCGTTGATATAAATATAGATGAAGAAAATAGAGTAGCTAATATAAAAGGCTCAAAGTATTTAAAAGGATTTGACATAGAGGTAATACCTGATAGAATAGAGGCGGGTACTTTCATGGTATTGGCTATTGCCACAAACTCTTCTATAAAAATAGAAAATGTAAACGTATATCATCTTAAAAGCATCGTAGAAAACTTAAAAATTGCTGGAGCCAACGTAGATATCTTGTCAAAAGACAGTGTTTTAGTTTCTTCTAAAAACGGTGTCATAAATCCTCTTAGCATAGAAACTTCAGAATACCCCGGTTTTCCTACGGATATGCAAGCTCAGTTTATGAGTCTTCTTTCTGTGGCAAAAGGAGAATCTAGCATAGTGGAAAATATATTTGAAAATAGGTTTCAGCACGCCCAAGAGCTTGCCAGAATGGGAGCTTGCATCACTATACATTCAAAAACAGCTTCTATAAAAGGGGTAGAACACTTAAAGGGAGCCGAAGTATTTTCTACAGACCTTAGAGCATCCGCTGGGCTTGTAATAGCAGGGCTTATGGCAGAAGGTAAATCTATCATAAGAAACATATACCATCTTGACAGAGGATACGACCATATAGAGCAAAAACTGGAAAAAATAGGTGCAAAAATAAAAAGAGTTAACGCTTAGCTTAAAAGCCCACAATTGCAACACAAAATACTGAAAAATCACTTTTAAAAAAGGTGACGCTCTTTACTTGAAAAAAATAAAATTTTGTTCATATTTTAGTTTATGAAAGCTGCTTTATGCAAAGAATTCAAAAAACCTTTGGTGATAGAGGATATACCAATACCTGAGATAGGACCTGATGAGGTCCTGATAAAAGTAAAATACTGTGGGATATGCCATAGCGATCTTCACATAGTAGATGGAGATTGGGAATCTTGGGTCAAGTTGCCAGTGGTACCTGGCCATGAAGTGGCTGGTGTCGTTGAAAAAGTAGGGGCGAACGTAAAAAACGTAAAAGAAGGCGATAAAGTGGGGATGCCATGGCTTTACTCTTCTTGCGAGCTATGTGATTATTGCGTAGAAGGCGAAGAACCCCTCTGTCCAAACCACGAGATTACAGGTATCACACGGCAAGGTGGATATGCAGAATACATGAAAGCACCTTCTCATTTTGTTACAAAAATCCCAGACAATTTAGAGCTTTCTTACGCTGCACCTTTATTTTGTGCTGGTATCACGGTATACGCTGCCCTTATTAGACTTAACATAAAACCCAACGAACTGGTGGTGATACAAGGTATAGGTGGGCTTGGCCATCTGGCTATTCAATACGCAAAAGCTATGGGGGCAAAGGTCGTAGCTTTAAGTCATTCTGATAAAGAGAAAGTGGCTAAAGATTTGGGAGCCGATTATTTTATAAACTCATCAAAAGTAGACCCAGTAAAAGAGCTAAACGCTTTAGGTGGGGCAGATGCGATACTTACAACAGTTTATGATTCTAAAAGCATACAAAACCTTGTAAATGCCTTAGCCCCAAAGGGAAGATTATCGGTGGTGGGAGCAGCTCAAGAGCCTATATATGTAAATCCTTTTGACCTTATCACAAAACGCATAGTTATAACTGGCTCTGCTATAGGTGGTAGAAAGCTTTTAAGAGAGATGCTTGAGTTTTCAGCTTTTAACAATATAAAACCTATCATACAAGAATATCCATTTGAGGATGTAAACAAAGCTTTAGATGATTTGAGAGCTGGTAAAATCGTATTAAGAGGTGTATTAAAATTTGAATAGGAGGAATTATGCTAAGTAGAGAACTTATAGATTTGATGAGGGACCTTTACGTATTTCCAGTGGTTATAAGCACTGTTTCAAACGATTTAAGGCCTTATAGCGCTATGATATCTTGGGTTTATCCGGTTTCCGAGAGTAAATTAAACATAGCTCTAAGCACCAAATCAAGGACTGCTCAAAATATCATCACAAATCCAAACGTATGCGTTAGCATATTTGCCCAAGATATTGCTATAGTAGCTCACGGCAAAGGATATCTAAAAAATAGGATAGAAGAAGTGCCTTTTGATGTATCGGCTTTTAGCATAGAGATAGAGTCTGTGGAAAATAACCTATTTCCCGGTGCAACGGTGTTGGGTCCTATAGCCTTTGCTCACACCGGAAATATAGAAAAAGCGGTAAATCTTGATAAAATAGTAATAGAATATCTTAAAAACGTTTGATATTAAAAGTAGCCACTGAATCTAAGATACTGCAAGAGGTTTATCAAGAGGACGAAGATATACCCCCATCTGGGGTTAGGGTATTTTACAAGTCAAAAGAAGGGTTAAAAGGCGGTATTGTATGGGGATACGATACGAAAAATCCAAAAGATACTGTAAAAAACCTTGTTTATAAAGAAAATATACCCGTAGTAAATCAAAATTTTATCGAAGCGATAAAAGACGCCGGCGAGTACTATCTCTTTCCACCCCATACGCTTTTGGCAAAGTTATTACCAGACATACTTTTTAAAACAACTACAAAAAGCTTAAAGCTAAAAGTAGAAGACAAAGATTTTACAGACAAAACTTTTAAAAAAATTTTAAGGCTTTTAAAAAAAAGAAACCTATCCTTAAAAGAAGCTTACAAAAAATACAAAAAAGATATAATAGATTTTTATATACAAAAGGGCTTTTTAGAGGTAGAAGATAGCGAAGAACCTATTTTAAAACTACAAGATATTCCTTACAAAGTAGCGCTCAACAAGTTTTTTAAAAGACTGGATATAACTATCGTAAGTGGCGATTATTATAAGGCACTTCCAGACATTGTAAGAGGTGATTTCCAATCCCTCGTTGTGGTCCCTTCAAAACATATGTTTGGTATGTTAGAAAACATAATAGAAAATGCAATCTTTCTAAAAAGCCCAGAAACACCGCAAGAAGCTAAATGTTGCTACCAGAGTGCAATGAACGACAACGGAGCTTTTATCACTACTCCTTTTGGTCTTACGCTTCCTTTTTACAACCTACAAAATATAATTTTGATAGACGATATGTACACCGAAGGCTATAAATCAAAAAAAGAACCTTACTTAGACTTTAGAAGGCTAGCCTACTATGTGGCAAAACATTACGGTGCAAAATTGTACCTCGTATCTGAAACCCTTAGTATAAACGATTATTTTCTTTACAAAGAGAAAAAAGCCAACCACATCCACATAGATTTAAGACTTCCAAAGATAGAGCTTGTAGAAAAAAAAGAAAAGGATTTCTTAATAGACAATAAAACCATAGAACTAATAAAAGAACATTTAGATAAAAAAATACTTTTTTATGTAAACAAATCCGGTTATAGCTACGCTTACTGTAAAAAGTGCCAGGCTTTGGATACTTGTATTTATTGCGAGAGTTATACCACCTATTTTAAAAGCCTAAACACGATAAAATGTACAAAATGTAAAAAGGTAAACCAAGAAGGAGTATGCTCAAGATGTGGCAGTCCTTTGATAACTTTTGGCGCCGGTCTAGAACAGTACAAGGAGTACATAATATCTACGTTTGGAAATAGAGAAAACTTTTATTTTGAATCTCAAGAAAAAAAAGAAACCTACGATGTAGTATTTGGCTTTTTGTTAGAAAATATACTTTTTGCACCAGAGTTAAGTGCAAGAGAAATATATCATCACAAGCTTTGGAGCTTAGCCTTGAAGGCAAAAGAGCTTTTTGTGATAGAGACTGCACAAACCGATAAGTACGCATTAGAATCGCTTTTGAAAAACAATCAATTTATTTTTTTGGAAGATGAGCTAGAAAGAAGACACTTAAACAACGAGCCGCCTTTCACAAAAGCAATATCTATAGAGATGGATAACAATATTTATAAGCTTTACGAAGAACTTCTGGAAGAAGATTTTTTTTACATATCAAAACCAAGGTATTTTTACGAGAAAGGAGAAAAGCGTTTTAAGCTTTTAATAAAAGTAAAGTTAAAAGCAAATATAAAAAGGTTGGGACAGATTTTAAAAAAATACAAAGACTATAAACTACACATTGGTATAGAAACCTTCTTATAATCAAAAACATTGAAATTTTAAGGTAAGTGTATTAAATTATTATCTCAAACTTTTGAATGGAGGTTATAATGGCTACACTGGGGCCTTATCATTTCTCACCTTATCCTACAGCAGTGGCAGAGGGCGTGTTAACACCGCCACCTGGCAAAGGTCTACTTTACAACGAGATAGTGGACGAAGAAATTGCTATGCGTGAAGCTGCAAAACAGATGCTTACAAGGGAAAATCCTACCATATTCGTAGGCCCTCTTATCATATACGCTTGGAGTGATGAAGCAAAGGAAAATGCCAAACTAGTAAGAGAGATGGCAGAGGTGCTAAATGCTAAAATTATACCTATGGTAGACTATAGGCCAAAATATCCCAAGATAAATCCAGAAGTAGAGATAAACCCAAATCACCCAAATCTTACAATATGGCACAACAATATAAAAGTATGTATATTTATAGGAGTGCATTGTCATTTTGCAAATATAGCTCTTAAAATTATAAGAGCCGAAACGGATTGCCTTACCATAGCAATGTGTGCCAAAATGGGACATGAAGACGCTATGATTACAGTAAGAGACCAACATCCAGAAGACATAAGAAAATTTATAAACATAGCTAAAGAAGTAAAGAAAGAGTTAGGTAAGTAAAGGAGGTATTTGGTATGGGTAACAACGGCGTATACCAAGGCGTAAATAAATCGGGACAAAAGATTGTCTCACCAGATTACATGCTTTTTGAAGCACCAAGAGAAAAGGTATTTATGACAGGTTCAGAGGCAGTAAAAGAAGCTGTTAAAAGAGCTTCCGTAGATGCTTCTGTTTCTTATCCTATAACCCCACAATCAGAAGCCGCCCACTTGATAGGTGAGCTATGGGTAGAAGGTTATGTGGGTGTTTATTTTAGAGGTGAATCTGAATTTGGCGTTATGTCAGAAGTGGCTGGATGCTCTATGGCTGGAGCTAGAATCATAACCACCACCTCTGGACCAGGTACTTTAAGAGCTATGGAAAATTTTCCTATGTGGGCAGGCTCTAGACTACCTATACAACTAGTCTTGATGGCAAGAGGCGTGAATTCTCCTTTATCTATCCAACCTGATAATTTAGAGATAAGCTTTTTGCTTGACACTGGATGCATGATATGGCATGCAGAAAATGCTCAAGAACTCTTTGACATGATATTGGCTGGTTTTGTGGTGGCGGAAAAAACCGATGTGCATGTACCAATTATCACTGCAATAGATGGGTTTTTCATATCCCATACAAGAGAATCTATAATGATACCACCAGAAGATATAGCTTTGCCTCCTTACAACCCTTACGTATCACCAACACCTATCATAGATGCTGAAATAGCACCCGGTAGATACATAAAAGACCCATTCGTCATGAAATCAAACTACATATCTTATGCAACCCACGCAAGCTGGCAGTGGGAAGTAAGAGCCGCTATAGAACGCTCTAGACCTTACGCCAAGCATTATTTAAGAGGGCTTGTGGAAGAGTTTGGAGATAGTGAGGCTGAGCTAGTATTTATAGCTAGTGGAACCGCTGCTTCTCAAGCTAAAGAAGCTACTAGGATGCTTTTAGATGAAGGTATAAAAGCAAAGGTAGTAAAAGTAAAATCCATAAGACCATTCCCTCATCAAGAGCTTTTAGAAGCTACAAAAACCGCAAAGTATATAATAGTACCAGAGTTCAACGTAGTAGGATGGCTTGAAAGAGAGGTAAGAGCTTCTTTCTACGGTAAGTCAAATGCCACTATTATAGGCACACCAAGAGTAGCTGGTGGTATGACAATGCCTCCAGAAATTATATACAGAGATGCTTTAAAAGTTTTAGGAAAGGAGGTAAGTTATGTCCTTTAATATATATAAAGTGAACGAAGAGTTAAGAGAATTTATGCCTCCAGAAATACTGGAGCTTGAAGAAAAAGCCACATGGGGCAATCCAAAAAGAGGCGTAATGGATTTACCCTACGCAAAAGAGCTTTTGGAAGAGCACTCTTTATGTGCCGGGTGTCCAGAATCTGACGCTTTTAGATACATACTGGCATCTTTACCAAATCCAGAGGACACCATCATAGTAAACTCTACCGGATGCACATCTTTGGTGTTTCCCCATATAGCCCTTCACACGGTTCACTCTTTGTTTGGTAACCAAAACGCCGTTGCAAGCGGTATAAAAAGAGTTTTAGAATACAGATTTCCAGACAAGGTAAAAGACGTAGTGGTATTAGCTGGTGACGGCGCTACCGTTGATATAGGACTAGACTGTACGTTGCAATCTTTCTTTAGACAAGAAAAGATAACCACCATATGCTACGACAACGAAGTTTATGCAAACACCGGTGGACAAGAAAGTGGTCTTACGGTGAAAGGTCATGTATTTAAAATGGCTCCCAAAGGAAAACAATGGGACAAAGTACCCATGTGGCAACTTGCCATAGACTCCGGATGCCACTATGTGGTTAGGATGACAGTATCATCTCCAAGAAGAGTAGAACAAGCTGTCAAAAAAGCCATATACGTAGCAAGAGAAGTAGGCCCCACTTACATACACCTCTATACTCCTTGTATACTTGAAATAGGCAAAAACTCTGACGAAGGCTTAGAAGAAATGAAAGCTGGAGACAAAGAAAGGTTTTCTTTCTTTGAGTATATGACTCCTCAAGCAGAGGAAGTGATTAAAAGGAAAAAGGAGGAAGGTCTTATATGATATCTAAACCAGTAAGAAAACGTTTAAATATACGTATGCCAGCCTTAGGTGGTCAAGGTGCTGTTACAGCAGCTCATATTATAGCTACCGCCGCAGATTACGAAGGGTATTACGCTGTTTCAAACCCATTCTTTGGAGCTGAAAAACGTATGGCACCAGCAGAATCTTACGCTCGTATAGGTATAGAACCTATATACGACAGAGGAGAGGTGGTTTATCCAGACATTATAATGGTGTTCCATCATCACGTTATCACGATGGGGAAATCCTACACAATGCCTTTTTACTCTGGTATCAAAAAAGATGGTGTCATCATAATAAATACCGATGAAGAGCTTTTAAAACCTGAAGATTACAAGAGGTTAGAGTCTATAAACGTAAAGGTTTTAAACTTTCCCGCCACAAAAATAGCCATAGATATAGCCGGTACCGAGCTATCTACTAATATGGCAATGATAGGCGCTTTATTTGGAGTTACTCAGATAGTAGGTTTAGCATCCATAGAAGAGGGTATAAAGTCTAGATTTTTGAAAAAGTTTGTGGCCTCTGGTGGTACTGCGTCTTTAGACTCCGCTCTTGAAAGAAAGTTTAAGAAAAAGTTAGAGCTTATTGAGAAAAACTTAAATACGGCTAGAGAAGCCTTCAATATGGCTTTAGAATGGGCTAAAGAAAACGGCATAAGCCCAATGCTCCCCCCAACCCCAAACAAAAAACCAGAAACAGTCCAAGCCTAATATATCCTCCCCGCTTTTGCGGGGGTTATTATGTTTGATTTTGCTATAGTAGGGGCTGGTATAGGTGGTTCTACAATATCTTCCATACTAAACTATATTGGATACAATGTAGCTTTATTTGAAAAACTTGATTATCTTTGCGGATGCGCTGGTACTTTTAAAAGAAAAGGGTATCATTACAACGTAGGAGCAGCTACATTTGTAGGCTTAGACGGTAATCTACCGCTGGCTAAACTAAAAAACCTTTTAAATTTAGAATTTCCCGTTATAAAGATAGACCCAAGCCTAAAAATCTATATAAAAGATAAAACTATAAATAGATACCAAGACAAAAATATGGCTTTTGATGAGATTCAAAAAGCGTTTTACGACAAAAACAACAAAACATTTTGGAGCACAATCTACAACACTTCAGATATTATATGGGATATACTTTACGATTTTTTACCACAGCAATCAAATTTACCAAATTTAAACATGATTTTTAGGGCTTTTAAAAATATAGATAAGATAATCAAAATTGCCCCGCATTTTTTTAAAAACGCAAAAGCCTACGCCTTGCAAACGTTAAATAGCTTAGACAACGATTACGAAAGGTTCTTGTCTTATCATACGCTTATTACAGCTCAAGGTTTTCTAGACGAAGTAAATGTGGGTGTGGCATCTTTAGGACTCACATATCCAAACTTGGACAACTATTATGTGCTTGGTGGTATGGATAAAGCTTGTGAAGCTTTTGTTAAAAACCTAAAACACGTATTTAGAAGAACTACTGTAAAAAAGATAAAACCTTACAAAGATAGGTTTATTTTAGAAACTAGCGCCGGAGAGTTTGAAGCTAAAAATATTGTATTAAATAAAACTATTTTTGATTCACATGAGCTTTTTGATGACCCTTACATAAAAGAGTTTTCTTTTAAAAGCCAAAAAACTTTTTCCAAAAAATGGGGCGCTTTTACCATGTATTTTATGGTAGATGATATTTTTGATAAAGATTTTGAATACCATCATTTTATACTTTTGGACGAAGAGATACCTTTTACAAAAAGCAAATCCATATTTCTATCCATATCTGCCAAAGAAGACAGCATCCTTTCTATAGAAAACAAAAGAAGTATAACCATATCAACACACTCTACAATAGACGAATGGTTTGGCTTAGAAAAAGAAGAGTACAGAAGAAGAAAAAAAGTTGTAGAAAACTTTATAATAGACAAACTTTACAAATATATACCTATCTTAAAAGATGCTAAATTTTACAACGTAGAATCCGGGACTCCTCTTACCTTCAAACGCTACACATCAAGATATATGGGTTCAGTAGGAGGCATTCCGGTTATAAACGAATACTTTTTCAAATATCCAAGGCCTATCACTCCTATAAAAGGCGTATATCTAATAGGAGATACCGTTTTCCCAGGTCAAGGATGGCCAGGGGTCAGCTTAGGTGCCATAAATTTAGCAAAGATGATAGATAAAAACTTCAAAATTTAGATTATCTCTGATATTATAGCGTTTGATACAAGCCAATACTCTGGTTTTATAAAAACTCTACCATTCTTTCTTTCAAAAAAATCCTCAAGATGCTTTGGTATTTCTATTGTAGATGCTTCTACACCCTTTATAGTTCTAAGTCCCATCATTATTTTGTTTTTTATGTGTTCTTCTTCGTTTAGGGCTTTTAAAAATATGCGCTTGTTTATGATATTTTCTTTGTAAGCATCTATATCTTTGGGGTTTGAAAATATAAAAGGCTCTACTTTTGAATGAGCCCCTGCTCCTATGCCAAGATAGTTTTTGTATTCCCAATATCCTAAGTTATGTTTTGATTGATAGCCTTCTTTTGCAAAGTTAGATATTTCGTAGTGAGTATAGTTTTTTAGTTTTTCTCTTAAAAGCTCATAAAAAATAGCTATTTCATCTTCATTTTTTTGCCTTTCCTTATGTGAATAAAGAGGCGTATGTTGGTAGAATGTTAACATATAAAAAGACACATGGTTTAGCTCAAGCCTAAGCACATTGTCTATATCGTTGGAAAAATCTTCCAAACTTTGGTCTGGTATGCCAAATATGATATCTACGCTTATATTGTTAAAACCAACCACTTTTGCATAATCTATACTATTTAAAGCATCTTCGCTTTTATGCGTTCTTCCAAGCCATAAAAGATGCTTTTGGTTAAAGCTCTGCACTCCAAAACTTAACCTATTTATACCTATATCGTATAATCCTTTAAAATCGTCCTTTGAATAATCCTTTGGGTTTAACTCCATCGTTATCTCTTCTATTTTTGACAAGTCTACCAAGTTTTTTAGCTTTTTTAAAAATAGTTCGTAAGACTTTGGTTTAAAAATAGAAGGTGTCCCGCCGCCAAAATAAATGGTTTTTAGATGAAAATCAAACTCATAAAGCTTTAACTCTTCCAGCAAAACGTCAAAGTAAGCTTCAGAGCTTTCTGTTATCACCGAAAAAAAATCACAGTAATGACACTTTGACGAGCAATAAGGTATGTGTATATAAAGATGCTCTATTCCTAAAGACATATGTTCTCTATATGGGTTATGCCATCTTTGTAAATTACGATAGCATCTATCTCTATATCTTCTAAATTTATATTGTTTGCAATAGCGTACTCCAAAAGACAAAGCCTTATTCTTTCAAGTTTCTTTTTATCAATGCGCTCTTCTGGAAAGCCGTAAAGGTCTGTATGATTTCCTTTTACTTCAAAAGCTATAATCTTGTTTGATTTTTTGGCTATTATATCTATTTCGCCCCTTTTACATCTATAGTTTCTTTTCAATACCGTATATCCTTTTTCTAAAAGCCATGAAAAAGCAATATCTTCAAACTCTTTTCCTTTCATATTACAAGTTTAAAGCTTTTGCTGTTGGTAAAATCTTTAAAAGACCCTTGATTTACAAAAAACTCCAAATATCCAAAGCTTCCACAGGTAATGCCAGGTGAATTTCTTGGGGCTTTTGCAAAATACTCAAAATAATCTATCTTTTGATTATCTATGATGGCGTATTTTGGTTTTACGCATTTTATGTTTGTAATAGCATTCCCAAACTTATCGTAAAAGAGTATAGCACCTTCTATAGCTTCTTCTTTTACAGTTGGCTTTGGTATATCTAAAGAATATCTATAGCTTATTTTAGGACCTAAAAAGTCTATAGACCTTAGTTTATGAATATAAGCACAGGCTGGGGCAAAAATATCTCTTCCGTGAAAAGTGTTGGAAGTAGGCTTTAAAATGTAAGGATGGCTTGATATATCAACACAAAAAGGAGTTTTTTCAAACACCATATCAAACAAACCGTTCATGGGTCCCACAAAAAAATAGTCTTCGTATTTGCAAGCTACTGGCATTCTTGACGAGCCTACCCCTGGGTCTATTACCCCCATAAATACAGTTTCTTTTGGAAAATATCTGTAAGAACATGTCAGATAAAAAGCCCCTTTTAAAATATCGTAAGAGTCTATGTTATGTGTAATATCTACTATTTCAACATTTTTTTCAACAGATAAGATAACGCCCTTTACAATGCCTACATAAGGGTCATCTGTTCCAAAATCTGTTATCATAGCTATCATACAATAAAGTATAGCATAATTTTTTAACATAGAATAGATGGCGAGTTTGATTCTTTTGGGGTTTATTTGTTTTATTAATTTTTTATTAAGGACGCCTAATCCTTTAGAAAAAATTCCTGAAAGTATTGATATAAATACGATTTTTTATATTTTTACCACTTACCACGTCTATATACTTAACATTTATGAATAAAAACTTAAGTCAATTTAAAAAAATTGTGGCCCCTAAAAAAGTAGTTATAAGTTTATTGAAACTAAAAGATTACGAAGACACAAACCAAGCCAAAGAATTGTGGCAGGATATACTAGAAAGCTTAAGCAAAAAAATAGACAAACCTACTATGGCGCTTCTTAAAAGCCTAAAACCAAAAGGTATAAAAGATAAAACCATCCTATTAGAATGTCCAACCGAACAATCAAAAACCTGGATATCAAAGAGTCTTGGCCGTATATTAAAAGACGAAGCAAGCAAAAGAGGTATTTCCATAAAGTTGAGCGTCCACCAAGAAGCACAGCAAGAGCCTACCGAACACGCGCATCAACAACAAAATCAAGATGTTTTAGATAAGAATACCACAGCGCAAAACAAGAAGGTTCTTTTAAAAGAAGGGATATCCTCTAGATATACCTTTGATAATTTTATAGTGGGCAAAAGAAACGAGGTGGCTTACAAAGCATCTTTGGACGTAGCCACAAATACAAGTTCTATTTACAATCCTCTTTTTATATATGGAAAAGTAGGAAGCGGCAAAACGCATCTTTTGCAAGCTATAGGCAACAAAGCTTACTCCTTTGGAAGAAGCGTAATATACATATCTATGAACGATTTTACAGAAGAGATGGTTTATTATTTAAAAGCTGGAAACATAATAGCTTTTAGAGAAAAATACAAACATGTAGACATACTTTTGATAGACGATATTCAGTTTTTATCTGGAAAAGAGCGAACCCAAATAGAGCTTTTTAACATATTCAACTACCTTTTTCAATATAACAAACACATAGTGTTTGCTAGCGATAAACATCCAAGGGATATAAAAGATATTTCAGAGAGGTTGATAAGCAGGTTTGAAGGTGGTCTTTTGGTGGAAACGAGCATAGACGAACAGATAAAGCTCTCTATTATCAAACAAAAAATACAGCTCTACGGATTAAACATAGACGATAGGCTAATATCCTATATAAAAGACAACACCACCACAAACGCTAGAGAAATAGAGGGACTTGTGCTTCAAATAAAGGCAAAAGGCGGCTCAATACTAGAAGCTATAGATGAGCAGGGAAAAGACTTACCACAAAAACCTCTAAAAAATATAGATATTGATTTCATTAAAAAGGTCGTAGCTAGCTATTTTAACTTAAGTTTAGATGTTTTTAACAAAAGCCATAAAAACAAAAAATATGCCACCGCTAAACATATAGCCATATTCTTATCAAGAGAGTTTACTGACCTATCCCTTATGGATATAGCAAGGGCTTTTAACATAAAATCCCATTCTAGTGTAAGCCACTCCATAAAAAAAATAGAACAGGCTATAAAAGAAGATAAAACAGTCCAATATTCAGTGTCTTCCTTAAGAGAAATAGTAAAGACTAAAGCCAAAGCTATCTGATGTTTTTGTATATTATATATATGCCTACAAGTATTACCGCAAAAGCATAGAAAACTTTGAGGTTCTTAGCATTCAAACGTCGCGCTATTTTTACTCCTATAAATCCCCCAACAAATCCGCCTATCAGGTAACAAACAGCTATCAAAACACTTACCTCATTTTTCATGGCATATACAAGAGCAGTGGTAATACCAAACATACCCACAGATATCAAAGAAGTACCAATAGCCTTTATAGTGCTTAAGTTTGTGCTAAAAAGCAAAGCTGGCACTATTAAAAAACCACCACCTATACCAAAAAACCCAGATAATATACCCACAAAAAGACCAGACAAAGCTATAAGGAAAGGGTTACCGGATATGCTTTCTTTATGAAATTCCTTTTTCTCCTTTGTAGAAAGGACATAAAATGCTATAGCTATCATCATAAAACCAAAAGCCACGAGCAAATCCTTTCCCCTTAAGGAAGCTCCTGCGTAAGCCCCAAAGAATGAGCCTATTATCCCTGGAATTGCAAATATAAAACCTTCTTTTAAGCTTACGTTACCGTGTCTAAAGTGAAACAAAGAGTTTATAAAAGCGTTTATACCTACCGCCAAAGCAGTGCTACCTATGGCAAGGTGCTTAACTTTATTATCCAATTCAGGACTTAATTTTCCATTGTCAAGCCCAACAAAATAAAGAAGCAAAGGTACAGCCAATATAGAACCACCCCCACCAATAAGAGATAAAATAAGCCCCACAAACAACCCAGATACTATAGATAGTATGTACTGAAAAAGGGTTATATGTATCATCTTGCAAACGCACCATCCTTTACATCTTTATCTGGTACTATAAGAGAGAAAGACTCTCCATCTGATAAGGCTAGCACCATACCCTGGGATTCAAAGCCCATCATCTTTCTTGGTTTCAGATTATATACCACGAGGATTTTTTTGCCTACAAGTTCCTCTTTTGTATAATATTGCTTTATGCCTGCTAATATGATACGTTTTTCATCTCCTATTTTTACCTCTAATTTTAAAAGCTTATCAGACTTTGGCACTTCTTCTACATCCAACACAGTAGCCAAAGCTAACTTCACCTTTGCAAAATCTTCTATACCTATTAGCTCTACATTTTCCATAAAGATATTATATAAGATTTTTTTACCAAAGAGGTTTTGTATGGTAAAATTAAAATATGAACATATGTTTCATAGCCTCCGAATGCGATCCCTTGGTGAAAGTGGGTGGGTTGGGAGACGTTGTAAAATCCCTTGCTAAGGAGCTTATAACGCTTGGTCATCATGTTTCTATAATACTACCTTTTTACAAATCCATAAAAGTAACCAATGCAGAATTTATAAGCCAAAAGACGTTGAACCTTGGTGGAGTTTATTACAACTTTAATATATATAAAACAGTAGTAGAAAATATAGATATATTTTTGATACATCAAAAAAATTTTTTTGATAGGGAATACGTTTACGGCACACCAAAAGGCCCATACGAAGACAACTATCTTAGGTTTGCATTTTTTTCTTTAGCATCGCTGGAAACACTATCAAGCGTATGTGTAATCCCAGACATTATCCATATCCATGATTGGCATACAGCTCTGGTGGCGGTTTATAAAGACTTATATTTTAAATATCTTACCGAAACCGCTACAGTCTTCACCATACATAACATAGCTTTTCAAGGCATATTTCCAAACCACATACTACCTCAAATAGGTATACCCTGGGAACTTTTCAATCCAGAGGATTTGGAATTTTACAACCAAGTGAACTATCTAAAAGGTGGTATAGTACACTCTGATGTGATTACCACGGTGAGTAAAACACACGCAAAAGAGATTCAAACCAACATGGGATTTGGCTTAGAAGGTGTTTTAAGAGAAAAGAGATACGTTTTTGGGATTTTAAATGGAATAGATACAGAGCTTTGGAATCCAGCCACCGACAAACATTTATACCAAAACTATGATCAAAAAAGCTTTAAAGAAGGTAAAGAAAAAAATAAAATTTACATAAAAGAACTTTTTGGTCTTGAAACAAGCCACAAAAGACCGTTGGCTGTCTTTATAGCAAGACTTGCCAGACAAAAGGGTCTTGATTTAATAGAAAAAGCAATAGATGATGCTGTCAGCATAGGATACGATTTCATATTTTTAGGGTCTGGCGACTATTTTTACCAAGGACAAGTGCTTGATATGGTAAAAAGAAACATGGGACATGTGGCCGCCAGGATAGAGTACAACGACGTTTTATCAAGAAAGCTCTATGCCGGTGCCGATATGTTTCTTATGCCTTCTGAATACGAGCCTTGTGGCATAGGACAAATGATTGCCATGAGATACGGAAGCATACCGATAGTACACAAAACCGGAGGCCTTGCTGATACAGTTATTGATTATCATAAAGACAAAGAGCACGGTACAGGATTTTCTTTTGAAGATTACACCTACAAAGATTTACTTTATGCTCTTGCGAGAGCAATGATAGTTTATCAAACAAAAAATTACGAAGACAACAAAGAGTGGTATAACCTCGTTTTAAACGCCATAACCCAGGATTTTTCTTGGAGAAAAAGCGTTCAAGAGTATGTAAAAATATATAAAACTGCAAAGCTAATAAGAATGCACTAATGAAGATAACGCTTTTACAAAACTCAAAAGATGTTCATGTTTATATAAAAAGAAATATAAGATATAGCATCAAAACTGACGAAATATCAAAAATAGCACCTTCTTTAGCTATAAAGCTCGAAGGCACTTTAGAAGAGGATGTGGTAAAAAAATCAAAAGATTTTGGGGTTTTTTGCTACAACCAAGACAAATGGGCTTTTATAATAGGAAACAAATATTCTATTTTTGAGCTTTTAAAAGCCACAAAACCAAAAATATCAAAAGAAATTATAAAACATATTACAAACTTTGACAAAGAGCATAGATACAACATCTCATACAACAGCAAAGTATTGCATCTATCGGACTTAAGACCGCTTATAATGAGTGTGGTAAATTTAACAGAGGACTCTTTTTATGCACCTTCAAGAGTAAGCGAGAAAGATATATTAAAAAAAGTAGAAAAAATGATAGAAGAGGGTGCTGATATAATAGATTTAGGTCCCCAATCCACAAGACCGGGCGCAGAAGAGATATCTTCTCATAGTGAGGTTTTAAAGCTTTTAGAACCGTTAAAAGCAATAAGAAAAGAGTTTAAAAATATATGGATATCCATAGATACATACTTCTCCAACACCGCCAGAATATGCTTAGAAGAGGGTGCAGATATCATAAACGATATAAGCGGCGGGATGTTTGACGAAGACATGCTTAGGACTATAGCTATTTACAATTGCCCATATATTATAGGACATTCATCTTCTTACAAACCAAAGGATTGGCCAAAGATAGATTTTGAATATGAAGATATAACAATAGATATAATAAATCACTTTAAAAGCCAAGAAACTAAGCTTCTGGAGTTTGGATACAACCTATTCAACGGACTCATCATAGACCCATGTATTGGCTTTGCCAAAAAACCTGTTCACAACTTAGAGATTTTAAACGAGATAGAGGCTTTGAGAAGCTTAGATAGACCTATACTTATAGGCACATCGAGAAAATCTTTTATAGGCATTGTTATCAAGGAATTTTTGCAAAAAAAATCAATTCCTCCACCGGAAGATAGGCTCGTAGGAAGTTTGGGCTCTATAGCCCAAAGTATCGTTAAAAATGCTTGTAATATCGTAAGGGTACACGATGTAAAAGAGACCAAAGAATTTATAGCTATTCTAGATGCCGTAAGGAACTATCACTATGCGTGATATTTTTCAGTTTATAACTACAAAAGATTTAATAGATATAGCGTTGGTTTATTTTCTCGTATACGAAGTTATATACTATATGGCAAAATCAAGGGGAGGCCAGATATTAAAGGGCGTAATTGTAATAGCCATAATCTGGATGTTGTCTGAAGTCTTAGGACTTAAGACAATGTCTTTTATATTCGAGAAGCTCTGGACCTTAGGTATAGTAGTGCTTGTAATAATATTCCAACCTGAGATAAGAAGAGCGCTATCAAGATTGGGAGAAAGAACCAGCATCCAAAAAAATACTCAAGCCACTCAAAAAGCAATAGAGCGCATAGCCATGGCTTGCTCCTTTCTATCTCAAAGGCAAATAGGCGCTCTTATTGTAATAGAAAGAAACCAAAGCCTAGAAGATATCATAGACGGATGCTCCCACATAGACGCTATCGTATCTGTAGAACTTCTTATAACAATATTTTATCCTATGACACCCTTGCATGATGGAGCCGTTGTAATAAAAGAAGATAAGATAGTGTACGCTTCTTGTGTATTACCTTTATCAAAAAGTAAAGAGTTACCAAAAAAGTATGGTACAAGACATAGAGCTGCCGTAGGAATTACTGAAGAATCTGATGCTATAGCCATAGTGGTATCAGAAGAGACCGGAGATATATCTTTTATAAAAAGCGGGGTTATAACAAAAATGGAAAGTCCAGATATGCTAAAAGAATGCCTCGAAAAAGAATTAAGCTAATATCCCAATACGTTGTAAAGAGATGTAATATCCTGTATAAGTTTTAGTTTTTGATTTAGTATGTTTTCTTTAGATTCAATTAAATTTGTTTTATAATTTAACAAGCTTGGGTATGTTATAAGACCAGCTTTATAGTTTGCAAGAGCTATATTATATTGGTCTAGTGTATTTTTATATGTGTTTTCAAGGTTTTTATAGTTTATACTATCTATTTTATACTGAGCTATAGCGTCGTCTACTTCTTTAAAAGCATTCAAAACTGTCTGCCTATAGTTTAATATACTTTGAGCCAACTCTATCTTTGACGCTTTGTAAATACCTAAATTTTGATTCCAGTTTAGAATAGGAGTTAAGATATCAAGACCAAAATTCCATGCTATGCTTGGCTGCGTGATAAGTTCGTTCAGCTTCTGAGATTGATAACCATAGTTTGCTGTAAGGTCAAAAGATGGAAAAAAGTTTGCTAGAGCTATCTTTTTCTGATAGGCACTCGATATAACGTTATACATAGCCTCTTTCACATCGGGTCTTGTCGTCAATACCGTTGATGGAATAGCTTTTGGTATTGCAAAACTCTGAGGCATAGTACCGTATATTGAAAATTTAAAATCTTCCGGATATTCTCCCAAAAGGTACGCAAAGGCGTTTATCAACACCTTTCTTTGAGCTTTATAGGTTTCTAAAGTTTGCTCTAAGTTAAGTAGCGTATTGTTAGCTTGGTCTACGCTTTGATAAGAGGTAAGACCTGCCTTGTAGTTTGCTTTGGCAATCTCTAAATTCTTTTTGGCTACAGCTATTTCTTTTTCTAAAAGCCTGATGTAATGAGCATTTTCTACAATCTGGTAGTAGTTGTTTACGGTATTCATTACAAGGGCGTTTTTTATAGCCTTTGCTTCTTCTTTTGATATTTTTACATTTTCTTTGTAGTACCTGTAAGCATTTAGAGCTTTTGCAAAAAGGTCAATCTCGTAAGAGGCATTTACAGATAAATTGTAAGTGGTATAAGGAGGCACGTTGAAAAATCTTCCGGTAGGAGTACGTTTAGACAGCTTTTGTTTTGTGGCAGAAGCGTTTAAATTGAAACTGGGAAAAAGTACAGATGAATTTTCTAAAACATAAGCCTTTGAGAGTTCTATATTTTTAAGGGCAATAAGATAGCTTGTGTTGTTTTTAAGGGCTAAGTCTACGTAGTAATCCAAGGTTTTATCACCAAAGGTCTTCCACCAATCTTTGTAAAGATGTTGATTTTTTACATATTTTGAAAGCTTTTCTTTAAAAGAAGTTGGATACTTTATAGATAATGCGGTAGGTCTTGCGTAAAAAGCGCAAGAGCTAAATATAAAAGATACAAGGCTTAGCGCTAATATACCTTTTTTCATATCATTTGCCCTCTAAATATATATCCACAAGCTGCCCAGGATAGAGGTTTACGTTTTTGGGCTTTTTAAATCTAAATATTACTGGTAACACCCTTACATCTACTCTTTCGGTAGCTTGGTCTGATAACTCAATCTTTGGTGTAACATATGGCTCTACAGCCACAAACTTAAGAGGCACAGATATGTTGGTACCTCTTATAAACATAACTGCTTTTAAATCTTTTATAGGCGGAAGCTTTGCAAGGAGTATCTCATCTATGAAAGCTCTAACTTGAAGCTCGCCGTTTGAAGCTGCTCCAAGCCTTACTGGTGTATCATAAGATTTTGTATATGTATAATACACTCCGTTTGGAGAAACATAATCACCGTCAGCTACATTTAGTTCTAACACCGTACCGTCCACGGGTGCTTTTACAGTATATCTATGAAGAAGAGCCAACGCGCTTTCATAGGCATGCTTATCAGCTTTATAGAGTTGGTATTGGGTTTTTATGTCATAACTCCAAGCCCCAGCTTTTGTAAGTTCGTAGTTTTTAATAGCTACTTTAAGGTTTTCTTTTGCCTCTTTTAAGGCGTTTTTTGCATTGTCTAAATCTTGTTTAGATACTGATTTTGGATTTAGCTTGTAAGAGTTTAGGAGCTTTTCATAGTTTGATTTTGCATAATCTACTTGAGCCTTTGCATAATCCACTTGAGCCTTTGATACAGCTAAAACTTGAGGTCTTGGTTCGTGCAAAAGCTCTTGATATTTTATATAGTCTGCTTGCATTTGATGGTACAACTGTTTTACTGTTTGAGCTTGTACTTTATCATCTACTTGGAAAAGAGGCTGACCCTTTTTTACAAACTCCCCGTATTTTACGTACACAGCTGTAACATTACCAGATACTTCTGGATATACGTTTATACTCTCACCGCTAGCTTGCACTGGCTCGATGATACCATTGGCGTAAACACCATTTTTGAAAGGGTCTTTTGTCATATACACCGGCGGAGGAGGCTTTGGTGCAGAACCGTATACATGCGCACTTATAAGCCCGGCTATTATACCAAGGATTGCCAAAGCTATCAAAAGTTTTACTTTCATAACTCCTCCTTAATGAACTTCATCTAAAGAAGTTTCTTTTATCACACCATCTTCCATATGAACTATGCGTGTAGCATCTTCAAATATCCTACTGTCATGAGTTATCACCAATATGGTCCTATTTGGCGTAAGCATTCTCTCTTTTATAAGCTGCATAACTCTTTTACCAGTATCACCATCTAATGCAGCGGTAGGTTCATCTAAAGCAAGTATAGCTGGGTCTCCAGCTAAAGCTCTCGCTATGGCTACTCTTTGTTGTTCACCGCCTGAGAGCTTGTAAGCTGGAAGCTCATATTTTGACTCTGGCAATTGTGCCATTTGAAGTTTTTCTTTTGCTATTTCTAGGGCTTTGTTCCAGTTTTCACCCTTTAGAATAAGAGGTATAGCTACGTTTTCCACCACTTTTAACCTAGGGAAAAGGTGATAATCTTGAAACACAAAACCTATGTTATCCAATCTAAACCTTGCCAGTTGGTCTGTGTTTAAAGACCATATATCGGTATCTTTTACTATAACTTTACCCTCAGTTGGTCTTAAAACACCTGATATGAGACTTAAAAATGTAGTTTTACCAGACCCAGAAGGCCCTACTATATAAAGCATCTCACCGTAGTATATATCCAAACTTACATTTTTTACAGCACACACCTTTGTTTCACCCTCTCCAAAGCACTTTGTAAGGTTTTGAACTCTTATTGATATCCTTTTATCTTCCATTTTATCCCCTAAACACTTCAAAGGCCTCTACTTTTAATACCTTCCTTACTCCTAAAAAACTTGCAAACGCTGTGATGAAGACTACCATTACAAGAGCTGCAAGCATATTGCCATATCCAAGCATAGCTGCGTAGTTTGGAATTTTAAGATGCCCTAAAGCTATCATGGTAGAGGATAAAAGCACACCAACTCCGTATCCTATAAATCCCACAGTGATAGCTTGTAGCACTATTATATATACAAGTTCTTTTCTGGTAGCCCCTATTGCTTTTAAAGCTCCAAACTTTTCAAGATTTTCAAGTACAAACGTATAAAATGTTTGACCTGCTATAGAAAGCCCTACTATAAAACTTACAAGTGTCATAATAAGTACGTTCATACCAAAACCTGTTTTAAACATATAAAAATTAGAGTTAACCTTTGTAAACTCCTTGGAAGTAAGGGCCCTATAACCAATTTTGGCAATGGCTTTTTTTATATCAGGTATGTATTTTGGGCTTTTAATTTTAAGGAGCACATAAGATATTGTAAATCTTGTAGTAGGCAAATCCTCAGTAGCTCTTGTATATGTAGTATACAAAGTAGGATTTCCAAAAAGCCCGGACATAGGATTTTTAGCAAGTCCCACTATGACCCCTTTGTGGTCGTTTATTTCAAAGGTAGAACCAATATGCACATTGCCAAGTTTTTTAAGGTCAGCATCTTCTATGGCTATAAAAGCATAGCTTGAATATATATCGTTTATATTGCCTTTTATCATAATAGGTCTTCCCATCAAAGATACATCGTCAAGACCAACAATGTCAACGGCCTGATATCTTCCATTTGGAAGCTTAACAGTGCCAGCTCCTACATATATAGGAGCAGCGTAGAGAACACCTGGCAAACTTCTTGCATAATCAAGCACATAATCTGGAAGCGGTATGTTGTCTTTAGAGTTGTCTACACTTCTATCCATAACCCACATATCGGCACCAGTATCGTATATGGTAGAGCCTGATTTTGCTATAACACCAAAAAATACAGAGGTCATTTGAAGCATGAGAAACACTGCAAAACCAACGCCCATAATAAGGGTAAAAAATTTACCAGAATCCCCCGTTAGAAGTTTTATGGCTATGTTAGCAAGCCCTCTAAAGTTCATATTAGCTAAATTATATCATTGTTTATCTATTTTTCTATGATATATGACTGACGATTCAGTTAAAAATCTTCAAAATCTATTTGGAGATGAGGGGAGTCGAACCCCCGGCCTACGCCTTGCGATGGCGTCGCTCTCCCAACTGAGCTACATCCCCTAATATCGGGGTGACAGGACTTGAACCTGCGACCCCAGGCTCCCGAAGCCTGTGCTCTACCACCTGAGCTACACCCCGTAGAATATAATTATAAGCTATTATTGGATTAAGAAAATGCTAGGATTTCATAAAAGCATCTAATCCAGACACTAAAGCTTCTGGACTTCTGACGAATGATATACTAGATTCTACCATTCTAATAGTCAGAGGGAGCCGGTTGGCAATTACAATTAACCTCATAAACAATAGCCTCAATATTGCCGGGCTTACGAGTCTCTTGATGTCCTTATAATATCTTTTATTACATCAAATCTTTTTCTATATGCATAAGAACAGCTTAAGGGCATTATCCTTACCCTTGCCACTCCCTGCGTTAGTATACCTATGGCTTTAGCTGCTCCGTAAGAAAGATCTAAAGATCTCCCTCTGACATATGGGCCTCTATCCACTATCTTGACTACTACGGCTTTGTGGTTTCTAGGATTTTCTATGAAAAGCATTGTGCCAAAGGGTAGTGTTTTAGAAGCAGCAAAGTAAAGGTCGTGGTTGTAAACCTTTCCATCGGCGGTATAAACATGTCTTGCATGTCCATACCATGATACGTAAACTGTTTTAGAATAACAGTTCCTCTGGACTGTGTTGGCTTTAACTTCTGAGCCTACGCCAAGAATCAGGAAAGCGCTAAATATTAGCGCTATATGTTTCCTCATTCCTGGAAGTAAGCTCATGAGAATACCCAAACGGTTTCTCATGATAATTACCTCCTAAAAAATTTTTAATATCGCTAACTCATGGGTATAAGGTTAACATTTTTTAATTGTACTTGTCAAGAGCAATGCTATTTTTTAGTATTTAAGATTATATCAACACATAGTTTTTTATATAATTATTAAACTACTTTTATACTATACTTCAACATATATTACACAATACAATGTTTAATTAAAGTTTTATTTTATGTTTTATTAAAAGCCAAATACAAAAATTAACGAAATCTTAACAAAAAGGTTATAATATTTAATGTATGAAGTTTTTTGAAGAACTAGAGGAGACGAAAAAAGAACTCATAAATATGGCTTCTATGGTGCAAAACGCCATAGAAAAAGCTATGAAATCTTTGTTAGACCAAAACGTAGATTTGGCAGAAGAGGTTATCAAAGGAGATGACGATATAGATTTAATGGAAGTTAAAATAGAGCAAGATTGCATAAGGATGGTAGCCCTTTATCAGCCAGAAGCCAGCGACCTTAGGTTTGTGATGGGAGTGTATAAGATAGTATCAGACCTTGAGCGTATGGCAGATGAAGCTGAAAATGTAGCTCAGCGCTCTATACTTCTTTCTCAAGAACCACCTTTAAAACCTTATATAAACCTTACTATGATGTCTGATATAGCAAAAGAAATGGTGAGCGATAGCGTTATAAGCTTTTTACAAAAAGATATAGAGCTTGCTAAAAAAGTTATTCAAAGAGATGATATGGTAGATGAGCTTTACCATCAGCTTGAAAGAGAGCTTATAACATATGTGATGGAAGACCAAAGAAATATAAAAAGAGCCATATCTTTAGAGATGGTGGCTAGACATTTTGAAAGGATAGCTGACCACGCTGAAAACGTAGCAGAAATGGCTATATATCTGGTGCAAGGTGAGATGGTTAAACATAAGCACATTCAAGAAAAAAGTTAATTTAGTTTTAGGGCTTTTAGTATTATTAATAGTCTTAGCTTCAAACATAGGCTTTGTACTAAATTTAAAGCATAATCCCGCTATAAATATATACGCCTTTTTAGCTATTATCAATATAAACCTTTTTGCTCTTTTACTAGCTATTGTTATTATCTTTAGAAAATTTATAAAACTATATTACGAAACCAAGAAAAAAACTCTACGCACAAAAATAACTACTATAATACTCCTTTACATGTTTTTGCCAATATTTCTTATGATGTTTGCCTCAAGTTTTGTAATAGTAGAAAGTGTTAAAACTTTTATAAGCGATAAAACCAAGCTTGTTTTAAGAACGTCTATAAAACTTTCCAAAGAAATTGAGCAAAGCCAATATGAAAAAGCTATTCTTTATAGAAATTTTTTGAGTAGGCTAATCTTCTATGAAGACCCTTATTCTCTTGTAAATCACTTCAACATAAGGGCAGTGCATGAAGTATCAGATTGCAACAACCCTATAGTGGAAAATCAAAAATCTTACAGCATATGTGTAATGAGAGGAGACAAAGCGTATGTATTTGTGGTAGGCAAAGATGCCAAACTTGAAAAGTCTTCGAAAGCCTTAAACCGTTTTGCCAAAGAGTTTATTGTGCTTGTAAAAACAAGAGATATCTTAAACGGAAACTATGTGGCTTTTATCGTGATATTAGCTCTTATGGTGGTGCTTTTTACCGTTTGGTTTGGGATATTTTTAGCCCGTCATATATCAGAGCCCATTGAAGAGCTATCAGAAGCTGCTAAGACTTTGGCAAAAGGTGAGCTTGATACCAAACTACCCACAGCAAAAACAAAAGACGAACTATCAGATTTGATTCAGGCTTTTCAATACATGAAAGAAAATCTTAAAAAGCTTTATCAAGACCTTATAAAAGAAAAAGACCAGTTAAACAAGCTCCTAGACAACATCCCAATAGGTGTGGCTTACGTGGATAAAGATTACAACATAATAAAAGTAAACAAAGCCTATTTGGATATGTTTGGAAACACCGACATAAAGAATTTAGATTTTAAAGATAAAAGCATAAAACAAGACATTGTAGAACTATCAGAAAATGAAAAAATCCTCATCTTTGAAGATGTAAGTCCTATGGTAAACGCTCAAAGGCTATCTGTATGGAAAGAAACCGCCCAAAGGGTAGCTCACGAGTTAAAAAATCCGCTTACTCCCATAAAATTAAACATAGAGAGGCTTTTAAGAATATCTAAAAACAATCCAGAAAAGCTTCAAGACACTATAAACGCCGTTGGAGACATAGTATTAAAAGAAATAGACAAAATACTAAAACTTCTTCAAGATTTTAAAGATTTTTCAAATATAGATATGCTAAACAAATCCACACAATCTATAAAAAATGCTATATTAGAAGCAGTAGAGCTATACAAACCCTACAATATAGAATTTGAAATAACAGGAGACAACACACTAGAGTTTGATAAAGAAAAAATAAAGATAGTATTCATAAACCTCATTCAAAACAGCATAGAATCTAAAAGCACAAAGATAAAGATAGAGATAAAACCCACTCAAATTATCTATCAAGACAACGGCGAAGGCATAAAAGACCTTTCAAAAATCTTTTTACCCTACTATTCTAGCAAGCCTACCGGTACCGGACTTGGACTTAGCATCGTAAAAGCCATAATACAAAAACACGGTTGGAGTATAGAAGTGCTTCCCTCAAACCAAGGAGCTTTGTTTGTGATTAGTACGCTGTAAGCTCTGTTTGTATCATCTGGGTGTAAGGTTGAGGATTATCCAAAACACATTGAACTGGTTGTACAAACTAAAACTCGTTACTAAGGGCGTTTATGGCGTTTTTGCTAAATTGAAATTTGGTGTTATTGTCAAACTTTATCTGAAGAGATAAATTGGGTGGAAAATTTCTTACTAAAAAGCCATTAACAGTAGCGCCACTACTCCAAATATAATTTACATCTTCACCAAAGTATATGCCTGTAAAAGACTCGCTACCACCCAACACCACAGAGTTGTTGTTTACAAGAAGAGAAGGTGCTTGATTGTTGTTTATATCGTTACCAAAAGACACATTTTCAGAAAATTGTTCTCCATAGTCTGTCCATCCACATTGATAAATGTTGTTGTTACAATCATTTTTAGATTGCGTACCATTTGTAGGTGGTAAATTTGCTTGAAAAGAATCAGCATAAAGATATACAAGGCTATTGGCAAAATAGTTGCTCGAGCTATCGTTAAATATAATTTGTCTTGTAAATAACTCAGTATTTTTTAGATACAAATCCACAATTTGAGAAGCATTATCTCCAACAAGACCTATTTGGGGTATATTGTTACCTTCGTTTGAGTTATCGTAGCCTTGTATAATTACATCATTTTTCAAATAAGTATATGGATCATTATAACCGTTTGGGTTTGGGTTTGGGTTTGTATATGTAGTAGTTGGCACACCGTGGTTCAATGGTGCGTTTCCATTGTATGTATATGTTATGTTACTATCAGTAATTAACCTTGTATTAAAAAGTCCATCGCTTATCGTAATAGGTGTGTTTGCGTAAATTGTAAGATTATAATTTGGTATTCCGTAGTTGTTGTTAGCGCTTGGCGTATTGCCGTTTACATTTTCTAATATTGTGCCGTTAGCATTTTGACTCAAAATGTATATAGTATATTGTACTCCTGAAGGCAATGTGCCATATATATCTACCCCAGATTGGTTTATATAACAAGATCCACTAAGGGTTAGATTGGCAAGATTTAGATTGTTATTTGCGTCTAAGGGGCAAGGTGTTGTTGCGGGCGGTGTATAAAAGGAATTTTCAACAGCGTTTGTAAGTATAACTTGATTGTATTGGTCTATAGTAAAATCTTTTATATTCGTATTTGGGTCTGTAGCAAATGTATCTTCCAAAGCGTTGTTAAGCCCGTAATCACAGTTATCTCTAATGGAGTTTTCGCAATCTACATTGAAAAACAAAGGTGTTAAATCTATAAACTTAACTCCATTTATAATAGCTGGGTTTCCGAAGATACGCTTACTTCCATTGTCCACTGGGCAAGAATAAGTGCGCGCCCCATTTAAATTTATCTTACCTGAAGCTATAAAAGCTGGGACATAACATCCTGTGCTTCTATCACATCCAGAAAGCCTCCCTCCTTTATACGTAGCGCTTACGCCCCCTCTTACAGTATAAAGCCCTAGCCCATAGTAAGACTGGATTATAGCGGTCTTTACAACTTTGGAACTCCCTACTTGTCCTGTGGACCTCACAAAACATATGTTTGAACTTCTTTGAATCTGTGTAGTATATGTGGCAAGTCCATCAGTGCCACTGTTGGTGGTGTTGTTGCAAAAACCAGAGGCTTGTATGCTATCCACAGCTTGGAGTAATCCAAACTCCGCCGCCTTGTCCGCAAGTTCATACTTTGAGGTAGCACCGGTGACTCTATTGTCTATAAGGCTTATATACATAGCGGTGGCACCTATCAAAGATATTATAAGCGTGAGTCCTAAAACCGTTACTATGGAAAAACCTCTACTATACTTCATAGGCTATCTCCCAAATATCCTTTGAGTTGTTATTACTGTATTGTTTTTACCCCTATAAGATATTTGTAATTTTACATATCCGTCTTGATAGGGGTTGTTTATTACTTGGAAAGAGTTTACTGGCATAAGGGCATATGGACCTTTATCGTTTCCACAAGGGGATTGGTCTGTGGTTTGGGCGTAAAGCCAAAGTTTTCCATCCTGAGGGTTGGTTTGGCAATAAAGATGTATCAAAGAAGGAGCCCTTATAAGCAAATCCCCATTTTGAAGCTGGGGCGTGGCGGTGGCACCATTGTTTGTTTGTACTTTTCCGTTTAAAGCTGTAACAGTTCTTGACATGTTGGCGTTGGAAAGCCCGGTAGTATTTATGCAATCAAGGTTATTTTGAGATAAGTTGGCAATTTGGAAAAACAATACAGTATTTTGATTTTGGTAATCTCTAAACCATATTCCTCCTCTTTTTACGAGATAGCAGTTGTTGTCTGATTGAGTGGTTAACCTACAACTTAAAACCGCCACAGTAGAAGGCGAGCTCACCCTTGAGACAAAACCCTCTCCTCCCATAGTCCCGTAAAAGTATACATCGTCGCATTGGGGATACTGAGTATTTTGCTGATAGCTAATACATATAGAGCTTGGTGGTGGAAACACAAAGTTACCATTTTCTTGGCAAGGTACAACCACGGTGCAATCGTTGTTGCCAGTGGGATCGTTGCAAGGAACGCCAGCACCCCACCTGTCGAAAAACCACTCTAACTGTGTCATACCAGAGTCTATGTAGTTCTTAGCATTTTGTATAGCCTCTGTATTGGCAAATACTTTATTGCTAGTAGAATACAAAAATCCCATCGCCACAAGGATAATAGCGCTAATAACTATAGCTACTAGCAACTCCGTAATAGTTAATCCTTTCTTATCTACAATAATTATCATATATTAACTCCCAAAATTACATGCTTCATCTTGTATAGAATAACTTTGACTTTGATAAGTAGCTATAGAGGTTATAGTTCCACATGCATTTTGACCAGAGCCTATAAATGGAGGTGGACTACTCGGAGGATTACCAACTATATTTACAGATACCAATAAACCGCCACAAGTGAGAGATAAACTTGTTACACTTGGATTCATCAATTTTGCTTCAAGACCGGAAGTGGCACTTTGAATAAGGCAAGAGTATATATAGTTATTCTTTGTCATAGCTGCATAAGATGTAATCATGCCAGAGATAATATAAATAGCCAAAGCAGTTATAGCTATTGAGACCAAAGCCTCCATAAGTGTAAAAGCTCTTGACTTTGCACTTACATTGAAGGACACTTTGCGCATGTTCCACCTCCTTTTTGCACAAACATCGCACCAAACTGTCCTATACATACTTCGTAGTAGTTGTTGGTTATAGTGTTATGCAAGCAATAATACCCAGGTTGATATAAAGCAAATCCTCGTGGGTCAAGTATGGTGTTGCTACCTTGCAGTTGATAGCTTGAATTTGATATATTTATCGTATCTATAGGAGTTCCACTGCAAGCTACACTTGTGCCGCTAGGTACGTGTTGCCTATGTTATATACCACAAGTTGATTAGTATTTGCACATATTCCCACATAAAAGCTATTTTCCATAGCTTGAAGCTTTGCTTGTTTTACGGTATATTCTATCCTATACGCATATTCTTGGAATTTGTATATGTTGTAAAAGTGCATAAAATTCATAATTGCTACAGCTGATAATATTAAGAATATGCCCACTACAACTATAGCTTCTAAAATAGTAAAACCCCTCATATAAAGAATTATAAACCTTTCATTAAAATAAATATTGATTTATGATTTATATTGTATTACAAATGTAATACGTTTTAAGACTTTATAGTAAATAAACGATTACTATATACATACCAAGCCATTGCAAGCAAAGCACTCAAAGCACTTTCTATCTTAAAAGCCAAATATAGGTTTATAAAATGTGATAGGATGCCTAACAAAACATTTGCAAATAAGGTAGCGTTTGCCACAGAAAATCCATATATTCCATAAGCTTTTGAGCGTTTTTTAATACCATATAGACTTACCAAACTCCTACCTATCACATCGTAGAAAGCGTTAAAAAGCCCAAATATCAAAAACCCTATATAAAAGTTCAAACTAGCGCTAAATTGAGCTAGTGAAAGTATTAAAAGCGTTATACTAAACAAAGCATGCTTATTTTTGACACTATCGTAAAGCTTTCCAACAGGTATACCAAAAAGAGTGTATATCAAGTTAAACAGCACATAACCAAAAGAGATATCAAGAAAAGATAAGTGTTTGGCTTTTCCTATTAAAATATAAAAAGCGTAGCTAAAATTTGTACTAAGGCATAAGAATATCACAAAAGAAAATATGTAAAAATCTTTTGATATTGCATCTTCTTTTTTGGTGAGCTTTAAATCTCTTTGAGGCTCAAAGACAAAAAATAGCGGTAAGATTGCTAGAAAAGCTGGTATAAGGGCTAGCATGATAAGATGTTTTATTGAGCTTTCAGTGGAACCAAACTTGTAGAAAAACCAAAGTACAAACAAACTTCCCACAAGAGCTCCAAGTGTATCGGCGGTTCTATGTATACCAAAGGCAAGACCTGTTTTTTCTTTTTGGACAGATAAAGAGAGTATAGCATCTCTTCCTGGGCTTCTTATAGCTTTTCCTACTCTATCTAAAGACCTTCCTAAAAGCACAAAAAACCATGTGTTTAAAACTATGCTTGATATGTACAAACTTTTCGATATAGCGGATGTGAGGTATCCTCCTATAATAAGGGGCTTTGCTTTTAGCTTATCCGCTAAATCTCCGCTAAAAATCCTTAAAAAGTTTGATAAAAACTCTGAAAGTCCTTCTATAAGACCTATGTCAAGGGTAGATGCTCCTAAAATTGTAAGAAGAAGGGGTAAAACTGGAAATATTATCTCAGAAGAAGCATCCGTTAGAAAACTAGTCAGGCTAAAAAGCCATATATTTTTGTTCATTTAGATAATTCTAGCATACGTTCTATAGGTTTTCTGGCTTTTATTATAATATCCTCTGGTAGTGTAACTTCATTTATCTCGTCTTTTAATGTAGTATAAAGGTTTGCAAGGGTTACCCCTTTCATGGTACAGCAATATACCGGCGAACCACAATAATGCATAGCTTCTGGAAATATGTAGGTCTTGCTTTGGTCTTTCTTTTGAAGTACGTATTTTAAGCCTACTTCTGTTATAACTATGATTTCTTTGTGAGGGGTTGTGGTAGCAAAATTTATAATCTGGCTGGTGCTTCCTATAAAATCCGCATGTTCTAAAACCTTTGGGTTGCACTCTGGGTGAGCTGCCACTACGGCGTTTGGATATTGCTCTTTTAAGGCTTTTAAATCAGATAATCCAAACTCATAATGAGGCGGGCAAAAACCTTTCCATATGATAATCTCTTTGTCTGGTACATTCTTTTTTACCCAGTTGCCAAGCCCCATATCTGGCACAAAAATTATGCGCTTTTCTTCTAATTTTGAAACTATCTTCACTGCGTTTGCAGAGGTGACACATATATCAGATATTGCTTTTACATCAGCAGATGTATTTACATAACTAACCACCGCTGCATCAGGATATTTTTCTTTTAACTCTAAAACCCCTTGGACTGTCGCCATATCAGCCATCGGGCAGCCAGACTCTGGGTTTGGATGAAGTACTTTTTTATCGGGGTTTAAAATTTTTGCAGTTTCACACATGAACCTTACACCGCAAAATACTATGATGTCTTTATCAGTTTGCTGGGCTTTTCTAGAAAGTTCCAAAGAATCCCCTACAAAATCTGCTAAGTCTTGCACCTCGGGTCTTTGATAGTAATGAGCCAATATCACAACGCTTTTTTTCGATTTTAATTCTTTAATCTTTTCTATATAATACTCGCTTGGCAGCTCTACCGTTATAGGCTTTTCAGTGGTTAAGGTATCCATAATAATAACCTACTCACATAAAAGTTTATTTACAATAACCTATCTCATAACCCTAAAATATAATTTTAGTTTATAATACTAAAATCCCAAAACTTTTATAGGAGTTTAAGATGAGCATACCTATTAAGCTTATAGCTGGTTCTTCAAATATGAAGTTAGCTCAAGAAATATCTGAGTATCTTGATATACCATTATCAAAAACGCTTTTAAGCAAATTCAGCGATGGTGAAATAAGAGTACAAATAGAAGAATCTATGAGAGGTGGAGATATATTTGTAATACAATCTTTATCAGCTCCTATAAACGACCATATCATGGAGCTTTTACTGTTGTTAGATGCTATTAAAAGAGCTTCTGCTTACAGGATAACTGCTGTAATACCTTACTTTGCCTACGCAAGACAAGACAGAAAAGATAAACCTCGTGTCCCTATAAGCGCTAGAGTTTTGGCTGATATGATAACAACAGCAGGAGCCCAAAGAGCCGTAATAGTAGACCTTCACTCTCCTCAAATCCAAGGGTTTTTCAACATTCCAGTAGATAATCTGTTAGCTCTTCCAGTATTGCATGATTATATAAAGTACAAAATAGACCCATCAAACGCGGTAGTGGTATCTCCAGACGCTGGTGGTGCCGAAAGGGCAAGACAGCTTGCCAACAAGTTAGGCTGTAACATAGCCATCATATACAAAAGAAGACCAGAGCCCAACAAAGCAGAAGTCTTTGATGTGATAGGAAATATAGAAGGTAAAGACGCCATTATAATAGATGACATTATAGACACAGCGGGTACTTTAGTGGCTGCTACAAACATGCTCATAAACAAAGGTGCAAAATCCGTTAGAGCCCTCACAACTCACGGCATATTTTCTGGACCCGCTTTAGAGCGTATAAACAACTCAATTTTAGATGAAGTAGTGGTAACAAATACCATATGCCAGCAAGGCAAAGACTCCAACAAGATAAACATGGTCAGTATAGCCCCAATAGTAGGTGAAGCTATAAAGCGTATATACGAAAACTCTTCAGTAAGTTCCTTATTTGTATGATATAATATAAAACTCTTAGGATGGGTGGCCGAGTGGTCGAAGGCGCACCGCTGGAAACGGTGTGAAGGGTGATGAGCTCTTCCGCGGGTTCGAATCCCGCCCCATCCGCCACTTAAACCATCATGCTTTATAGCCCAAGGCTTCAAATAGAAGTTTTATCTCGCTCTGCTTTAAGTGCCTCCACTTACCTTTTGGGAGATTACCAAGTGTTATAGGACCTATCGCTGTTCTTATAAGATGTTTTACGGGCTTTTTAAAAGCTAAGAAAAATCTTTTTACAAGATGGTTTTTCCCCTCGTGAAAAGTTATCTCTATATTTGCACCATTTTTAAACCTTTTTAAAAGCTTTAAACTATCAGGTTTTACAAATCCATCCTCTAATTTTACACCTCTTTTCATTTTTTCCAACATCTCGTCATCTATATCGCCTTTTACGGTGGCTATATACACTTTTGGTAGTTTGTATTTTGGATGTATTATTCTATTTGCCAATTCTCCATCGTTGGTAAGTATCAAAAGCCCTTCTACGTTGTAATCTAATCTCCCGGCTGGGTAAACTCTAACACCCACATCTTTTATAAGCTCTCTTATAGTGGGTTTTTCTTCCTTCTCCCCCAAAGACGTTAGATAACAACACGGTTTGTTCAATATTATATAAACAGGTTTTCGAGCTTTTACTATATGACCTTTAAACTCTACTATATCCTCATCTGGATTTACAACAGTACCAAGCTCTTTTACTACCTTATTGTTTACCTTGACGTAACCTTTTTGTATATATTCATCGGCCTTTCTTCTAGAGCATACCCCAGCTAAAGACAAAAATCTATTTAACCTCATCCTCTTATAAGTTTAAAAAACTCCTCCTTGGTTTTCATATCATTTAAAAAACTACCTCTCAAAGATGATGTTATGGTAGAATGTCCAGGAGACCTTACACCTCTCATAGACATACAAAGATGTTCAGCTTCTATAACTACCCCAACACCTAAAGGCTCTAGCTCTTTTTGAACTATATCCGCTATCTCTTCTGTAAGTCTTTCTTGGACCTGGGGTTTTAAAGCCATAGCCCTTACTGTTCTTACAAGTTTAGAGAGTCCACATATCTTTTTGTTTGGTATATAGGCTATATGAGCTTTGCCAAAAAATGGTAAAAGATGATGCTCGCACATACTATAAAAGGGTATATCTTTTACTATTATCATTTCAGAATAGTTGCTGTATTCTTCAAAAAGCTTAAAATCAAATGTCCTTTCTTTCTCAAATTCCTCCCACATTCTAGCAACCCTTTCTGGAGTTTCTTTTATACCCTCCCTTTCAGTATCTTCACCTATGCCTTCTAAGAAAAGTTTTATTCCTTCTATAATTTTAGCCTTGTCAATCATTTTAAAACCTCTCACTAAAATTTTTAGTAAATATATTTAATCTTAGTATCATTATCAATGGGTTTACTCATGAAATATCAATAGATATGTTCTTCTGATGGAAATACCTTCTCTTCCACCTCTTTTTTATAGCTTTTAACAGCGTCTAAAAATATTTGATAACCGTTTGTGTATCTTTTTACAAACTTTGGCTTCATAAAATCCACAAGACCAACGATGTCTTCAAAAACAAGCACCTGTCCATCGGTATCTGCACCTGCCCCTATTCCTATTGTAATTGCATTTTCTGATGTGAGCTCTCTTGCCAAAGCCCTTGGTATGCTTTCAAATACCACCATAAAAGCTCCAGCTTCTACAACGCTTTTAAAATCTTCCTTTATAATATTTTTCTCTTCTTCGGTTTTTCCCATAAATCTAAACTTTCCGATGGTGTTTATCCACTGAGGCGTAAAACCTATATGAGCGCATACTGGTATCCCTACCTTTGTAAGCTTTTCAATAAGGGGTGCAAAATAACTGCCACCTTCAATTTTTACAGCATCAGCCTTTGTCTCTTTTATTGCTAAACCACAGTTTTTTATAGCTTCTTCTACAGAGCTTTGATAACTCATAAAAGGCATATCCACTATGGTAAAAGTATTTGGCGCTCCTTTTTTTACCGCTTTAGCATGGTATATCATTTCCTCTAGTGTTACGCCCAAGGTGTTGGGTTCTCCTTTAAACACCATGCCAAGAGAATCTCCTACTAATATAGTATCAATCCCTGCTTCTTCACATATTTTAGCTGATATATAGCTACTTAGAGAAACCATCGTTATTTTTTGATGGTTTTTTTTCTTTTTAAATAAAAGCTCTATGTTTAGTTTATTGGTCATCTTCTTGGTTTTCAAAAGAAAGCTGATTTAAAGCCTTCTTTTTTAGGTAAGCTTCTATAAAGTTATCAATTTCACCATCCATAACAGCCTCTACATTGCCAGACTCTTCACCTGTTCTTAAATCTTTAACAAGCTGGGATGGTTGAAATATGTAAGAGCGTATCTTATAACCCCATCCTATATCTGTTTTTGGACCTTCTAAGCTTTTTTTCTTTTCTTCTATTTTCTGCAACTCTAATTGATACAGCCTAGCTTTTAGCATCTCCATAGCTTTTCTTCTGTTTTGAATTTGAGAACGCTCTTGTTGACAAGCCACCACTATGCCAGTGGGAATATGGGTTATCCTTACCGCGGTATCTGTCTTGTTTACATATTGACCACCAGCACCAGAAGCCCTATAGGTATCTATCCTGAGGTCTTCTTCCTTTATTTCTATATTTACATCTTCGCTCACCTCTGGGACCACAAGCACAGAGGCAAAGGACGTGTGTCTTCTGGCATTGGCATCAAAAGGCGATATTCTTACAAGCCTATGGACACCGTTTTCAGATTTTAAATAACCGTAAGCGTAAGGTCCTTTAATGTAAAGGGTGGCGCTTTTTATACCAGCTACATCGTCTGGATTTATATCTGTAAGTTGTACTTCATAACCATGTTTTTCAGCCCATCTTGTGTACATCCTAAGAAGCATGCTAGCCCAATCACAAGCTTCGGTCCCACCAGCACCAGCTTGTATGGTAAGATAAGCGTTGTTTATATCCATTTCATCAGAAAGATAAGTCTCTAGCTCAAACTTCTTTAAATCTTTTTCTACAGCTTCTAATTCTTCGCTTATTAAAAGCGTTGTGTCTAAATCTTCCTCTTTCAGTTCGCTTACCATTTCATCTAAGTCTTTTATACGGCTTTTAAGAGATATATATGTGTTTAACTTATCTTGAAGAGCTTTTCTTTTTTGGCTTATGCTTTTTGCTTTTTCTTGGTCAGACCAAAAATCTGGCGTTGACATCATTTGATCATACTTTTCTATTTCTTTTTTAATCTTTTCCTCGTCTACAGATGAAGATAGCTCTTCAAAACGCTTTTTTATATCAGAAAAATTGCTTGCTATTTCTATCATATTATTTAATATCTACTACTTTATATCCCCACTCTTCTATAGCCTTTTTGATATCTTGGTCCGAGAGCTTAGACTCATCGTATTCTACTTCAGAACACTTTTCATTTAACTTGGTATCATAGCTATTTACACCTTCCAAAGATCCAATAGCTCTATTTACTGTGCTTACGCAATGCATACATGTCATGCCTTCTATATAAAAAATTTTCCTCATATATATATATTATAATCTCAAAAGCCCAACAAGTATATAAAAATTATCATGGTTTTAAGATTTTATTATAAACATTGATATAAAGCACTTGACAATAATACACTAATATTTTATAATAATAAGTATGAAGAAAGACTACTACGAAATATTAGGGGTTAGTAGAAACGCAACGCAAGAGGAGATTAAAAAAGCCTACCGTAGACTGGCAAGAAAGTACCATCCAGACTTTAACAAAGAGCCAGGCGCTGAAGAGAAGTTTAAAGAAATAAATCAAGCTTACCAAGTGCTTTCCGATGAAAACAAGAGGAAAATTTACGACCAGTTTGGAGAAGAAGGATTATCAGCCAGCATGGGTCAACAAGGTGCCCAAGACTTCTGGACAAGAACAACCACAGACTTTAGCAACTTGGAAGATATACTAAAAGACTTCTTTGGTTTTGGGGATGTTTTCTCAGAGGATATATTTACAGGTGGTAAAAAATCAAGAACTTCTTCAAGGCAACAAAGACCCATAAACGGCGAAGATATAGTAAAAACCGTAGAGCTAACTTTAGAAGAAGCTTACACTGGCAAAAAAATAAATTTAGAGATAGAAAAAGGAGTCCCTTGTGATGTATGTGGTGGATATGGATACGACAAAAACACAGAAAAAGTATGTCCCACATGCAAGGGTACTGGCAGCATAAACCAAAGGGCCATGTTTTTCTCTATATCCACCACTTGCCCTCAGTGCGGTGGTAGTGGCTACGTAAGGGAAGCTTGTAAAAAATGCAAAGGGCAATCTTATATCTTTAGAAAAGAAGTCATTCCCGTAAATATACCACCGGGCGTTGATAATGGCTCAAAGTTGGTGGTAGATGGGCAAGGACACGCAGGATTGTTTGGTGGAAAACCGGGAAACTTATACGTCATAACCAAAATACTACCCCATGAAATATTTAAAAGAAAGGGTGATGATTTGTATGCGGATATAAATATAACATATCCAGAAGCTGTAATGGGTACTACTTTAGAAATAAAAGGCCTAAAAGGAGATACCATAACGGTAGAAATACCACCTGGTACAAAAGAAGGAGAAAAGATAACGATACCTGGAAAAGGCATGCCAAGACTAAAGGGTAGTGACTACGGCAACTTATATGTAATACCTCACATAGATGTACCGAAATTCAATATGCTTTCTAAGCTAATGGGAGATGGTAAAAAAGCAGAGAAACTCCTTAAGGATTTAGATAAGATTTTACCAAAACCTGAAAGGGTGGTGAAAAGCTATGAGCGCTGATAGAAGAGCTAAAGCTGTGTTTACAATAGGCACTGTAGCTAAGATGTACAAAATACATCCTCAAACACTTAGACTCTACGAAAGGGAAGGTCTTTTAAAACCCTCAAGGACAGAAGGCAACACAAGGCTCTATACAGAAGAGGACCTTGAGCAACTGGAATTTATACTTATGTTGGCAAGGGATTTGGGCGTAAATATAGCCGGCATAGACGTCATCCTCAATATGAAAAGACAAATGGAAGAGATGCAAAAAGGTATAGAGCTTTTAATAGATATAATAAAGAGATTAAGAACTGAAAACGTAAAACAAGAAGACGTAGATAAAGCGATAGTGCTTATGAGCGGTTTAAACAAAGGGGTAATCCAGATTACTAAAAAAACTTAACCCTTACTTCCACAAACGTATCTTACACCTTTTTCTGTCTTAGCCCAATGTGGAGTATCTGGTGCCAAAATTATTTTATCTCCTGGCAAAAGCTTGAAAACTTTATCTTTTACCCCTATTTCCACTTCACCAGACACCACCCATCTAACCTCTTCATGTTCGTGGGTATGCCAAGGATAGTATGTGCCTTTAGCATCTTCCCATGAATACACATCGTAGCCCTCTTCTTTAAGAGTATCTTTTATGGCTTGTTCGTCCTTTATATCGGTTCTTTCAAAGATAACTTCACTCATCCTTTACTTTTGATTTATCTTCAAGTATTTTTAAATCTGCCCTTTCTACAGCCAAAGCTTTTGGTGGCACATCCTTTGTAATGACAGAACCACCTGCTATAAAAGCGTAATCGCCTATATTTCTTGGAGCTATTATAAGGGAGTTGCTTCCTATAAAAGCATGATGTCCTATGTAAGTCTGATGCTTTTGTTTACCATCGAAGTTTGCTATGACAGTACCAGCTCCTACGTTTGTTTTTTTACCTATGTTTACATCTCCCAAGTAAGAAAGGTGCTTTGCCATCACATTTTCTTGAAGTTTTGCGTTTTTAAGCTCTACAAAGCTTCCCACGTGAGAGCCTTTACCTACAACAGAGTTATCTCTTATATGACACATGGGTCCCACAATGGCCCCTTCTTCTACAGTAGCGTTTTTTATATAGCTCATGGGTAGCACAGTGGCTCCTTCTTTCACGATAGCATTTTCCAAATAGCTACCGTTCATAACCTTAGCCTTTTTATGAACAACGGTATTGCCTTTTAAAACAACATTTGGAAATATCTCTACATCCAATTCTACTTTTACATCTGGTTCTATGTATACAGATTCCGGTGAATGTATGGTAACACCAGCCCTTGCCAAATTTTCCAATATCCTCATCTTCATCACGCTTTCTGCAAAGCTAAGCTCCCATCTGTCGTTCACACCAAAAATCTCCGTTATCTCGGAAGCCATGAAACTTCTACAAACAAAGCCAAGTTTCGTCATAATCTCTACAATGTCTGTAATGTAAAGTTCGTTGGTTTTTTCGCTAGGTCTTAGATGTTTTACAGCCTCTTTTAAATAAGGTACATAAAACATATAAAGACCGCCGTTTACTTCGTTTATTTGTTTTTCCTCATAAGTAGCTTCTTTTTCTTCTACTATTTTTATCACATCGCCCTTGCCATCTTTTACTATCCTTCCATAACCAGTAGGGTCTGGTAAAAAAGAAGACAACACCAAAGCCCCTACTTTTATCTTTTCATACTCTTCTACCATGTGCAAGAATCTTTGCATACCCTTTAGGGTGTCTGGTTTTACCAAAGGAGCGTCACCGTTTGCCACGAGGATGTAATCGCCCATATCTTCGAAAAATGCTTTAGCCGATAGCAAAGCATCCGCCGTCCCACCCTTTGGATTTGCCTGCTCGAAAAAAGATACGTTTTCACCCTTTAAAGCTTCCAAAACCGCTTCTTTCTTGTGGGATATAACAACACCTATATCCACTATATTAGCTTGCTTTATATACTCTAAAACATACCATATGATAGGCTTTCCGAGCATCTCATGCAACACTTTGTGTTTATCGCTTTTAAACCTAGTACCCAAACCAGCTGCTAATATTATCGCTTTCATAACTATATTTTAACCTAGTACACCCTTGCTTGTAGCGTAAAAGTAAAATAGCCTTTCTATGCCTATCGAATACCCTGCATAGGGAAAATCGTTGTGATAATCTTCTACAAGCTTTTCTTTATCGTTTATGGGCTTGTAGGAAGCGGCTTGCTCTACTATATATCTTATTTTATCCTTGCTTGTCTCTTCTATCCAGCCGTTGGCTATTTCAATGCCATCTATAAAAAGCTCAAAACGTTTTGATATATCACCATCACATCTTGAAAGTATGCCCATTTTACAGGGAAAATCCACCAAAAACTCTATCTGGCTTTTGCCAAGATGCTCTTGCATTTGCACCATTATCTTATCCACTAAATCTTCCCATGTGTCTTTATCATCAAAGTCATAACCAAAAGATATAAGGTTGTTTTTAAATATATCTTCATCCTCTGAAAATATAACCCCTATATACTCTTCAAAGGCTTTCTCAAAAGAAGTTAGCTTTGGTGTGGTAGAGATATGTTTTATCTTTTCTCCTAAAAGCTCAAAAACAAGCTCTGATATCTCTTTTATAATGTCTATATTTTCTACATTATAGCACTCTAGCATCGTAAACTCTATATTGTTTAAATGCCCACACTCGTTGTCTCTAAACACTTTTGCTATTTGAAATATATTTGATTTATAGGTTTTTAAAAGGGCTTTCATAAATCTTTCTGGGGATGTGTGAAGATATGCTTTTTCTTTTTTGCCACAGTAAGTTATATCTATTTCCACAGGTTTTATATATTTCTCTAAATTTGGCTCGTCTTGAATGTATGGTGTAAAAACCTCTGTATAGCCTCTTTTTTTGTAAAAGCCTCTTATTTTATCTATAAATTCTTCATAGAGTTTTGGGGCTTTTAACGGTAAAGAAAAAATATCTTCTATCATAAAACACCATCTAAAGCTTCTTTTCTTTGAATACAAGTGGCACACTTTCCACAAGGGGGTTCCGTGCCTTCGTAGCAGCTGTAAGTTTTATCAAAAGGTACACCAAGAGATTTACCAAGTATAGCTATATCTTTTTTAGAAAAGCCTAAAAACGGGGCATAAACATGAATTCTTTTCTTGGTTTTCACCACGAAAGAAGACCCAGCATTTATGGCAGCTTCGGCAGACGATATAAACTCAGGCCTACAATCTGGATACGGAGCATCTACAGCGTGGACTGCTATACCTATGTTTTCTATACCAACCTCATCGGCAATACCAGAGGCAATAGCTAAAAACGTTAGATTTCTCATTGGCACATACGTTATAGGCACATCGGTAGGATAAGCTTCCTTTGGTATATCTTGATTGGAACCACTCAAAAGAGCAGAGTTAAACTTTATCTCTTTGTAATGAGGAATTTTTACAACAAAATGTTCTTTTACCTTTGCCATTTCTCCAAGTATCTTAGCATACTTTAGCTCTACCACATGTTTTTGACCGTAATCAAAAGATATAGCGTATACGTTATCAAACTTTGTTTTTGCTTCCCATAAGAGGGTGGCGGAGTCCATACCACCAGATAAAAGCACTAAAATATCAGCCATATCAATCCACCTTAAACTTTTTAAGCGTATTTCCTAAAACAGCGCTGGCGTTTGCCATCTCTTCTATACTATCAGATAAATCTGTTATAATCTTGTTTATATTAGAAGATATATTCTTTAACGTATTTATAGAGTTCTGAATTTCTTTTATTGTCTGAGCTTGTTCTTCTGGGGCATTGGCTATTTTATCAGATATCTCAGCGGAGGATTTAGATATTAAAAGTATGTTTTCATATTGCTTTACAAGATTTTCCATCTGTTCAGCACCCACTTTGATAGCATCCGCTATTGATATGGTAATGTTTGATATGTTTTTGGCAAAACCACCAGTTCTTTCTGCTAACTTTTTTACTTCATCTGCCACTACAGCAAAACCCCTTCCCTGTTCTCCTACCCTTGCAGCTTCTATTGCAGCGTTTAACGCCAAAAGGTTAGTCTGCTCTGCTATAAAAAGAATATTTTCCGTGATAACATCTATTTGTTTTCCCATCTGCTCTATGTTTCTTACAGCTTCTTGGGCTTTTATAAGCTCTTTTTTGCCTATCTCTAAACTATCTATCACTTCTTTTGTGATGTTTTTAGCCTCTTGGGTATTTTCCGCTATTGAGTTTATAGCTATAGACGTTTGGTCCGTAGCGTTTTTAATATGCTCTACTTGGTCTTTTAAAGTTGATTTTGACTCGTCTAAATCCATGCTGATACCAAATATTTGGGCTTGTATCTCAGCCATATGACCTACGCTATTTTCTATATTTTTAAAAGCGTCTTTTAACTTATCCATAGATATATTTACAAAGTCTACGAGATCTTTTACATCGCCTTTAGATTCTAAGGTTATCTTTTTGGTTAAATCGCCTTCTGATATATTGTAGAAAACATCTTTAATACTTGATATAGCTTTATTTATCTCATCTATAAATATAGCCAAAGACCTTGCAATAATCTGGATTTCACCTTTAAATTTACTTGCGTCAAAGGATACACTCAAGTCCATTTTATCAGTAGTTTCTTTTATTAGATTTTCTAAATCCTCTACATCCTTTTGTATGCTGTTTTCCATAAAATAATTGAAAACAACCAAAAATACAACAACGCCCATTATAGCAAAAAATATGTACTTTGTTATAGAGTTTATATGGTCTTTAATGTATAACTCTTTTTGGGATATAGAGGATGCTTTAGCCTTTATAAGCATATCAAAGCGTTTTCTCAATGGAACCCATATCTTGCTCTGAACATTTATACTTTGCCCTATATAATAATTTTGATTGTTAGTATTTATATTGTTTACTACTTCATTTGTAAAAGCTATAAAATTGTTTAGATAAGATTTTAGCGCTTCATCTTTTATTAGCTTCATTTTAGCGTTTATATTTTTCAAAGCGTTGTTGTACATATTGTGGGCTTTTTGGTCAGAAGGGTTAAGCATTATTGTAGTATAAGCGTTTTTTAGCGTTAGTACATCTGTTAAAAGCTTGTATAGGTCAACCTCTGAATGAGATACCTCTATGTAAGTATTTACGTTTTGTTTTATGTTGTTATCTAATATATAAAGAATGCCTTGAGCCACAAAAGCTCCCAAAATCATAAAAATTTGTATAATCCATAGCTTGGCTTTAATACTCATTGGCTATCTCTTCTGAGGATATATTTTTTTGTATAGACTTTGCCAAACCTTCCGCACCTATTTGATTCGCCAGCGTCAAAGCTTTTTGATAATAGAGTATAGCTTTGTCCCTTTTGTCTTTATTATCGTAATACCAACCCATATACTGATATCCCACCGCTTCCCAGTATTTGTTACCATTTACTAAACCTAAGCCTTTTTGTATACATTGTTTCGCATCTTTAAAATCTAAAAGCTTAAGATACAAAACACCCATATTTAGATAAGTAGCACCCTCATGAACTTTATCTCCTTTTTCGTTAAAAGCTTGAGAAGATCTCGCATAATACTGAAGAGCCTTATGAGGATGATTTAGGTCTTCGTAGCAAAGGGCTATGTTGTTTAATATTGTGGGACTGTTAGAATCTTGTTTTAAAGCTTTTTTATAAAAATTTATAGCGGAGTCGTAATAACCCTCTGAATAAAATATATGAGCTATGTTTGAAAGATTGTCCACAATACCCTTGCTATCTCCAAGAGATTTTGCCAGCTTATAAGCTTTTGTGTAATTTTCCAAAGCCTTTGCTTTGTTTCCCATCATATCGTAGCTAACACCAAGATAGTTGTAAAGTGCCTCTTGCTGGTAGCGAGTATTTGCATTTTTTTTAGCATTTTTCAAATAAGATATAGCATTTTTTGGTTCTCCTAAGGAAAGATAAGACATGGCGGCGCACATGTTGTAGTTAAAATCGTACTTGTTCCATTTAAGAGAGCTTTTTGCTAGCTCTATAGCCTTTTTATAGTTTTTTGATTGAAACAAGTTTATACATTGCTCTGCGCCAGCGTAGGAAATACCAATATATATAGCCAATAAGAATACAATTTTATATACCTTCATAAGAGTATTTTAACAGCAAACACATACGAATATTATGATTTTTCTTGCAGATAAAATATAAGTTTTACTTATAATAAATTTTATGATAGGGGCTATTAGCTTTCCTATTTTATCTAAAAGCGACAAACCTTCAAATCAAAGGAGTATACAAACTCAACAAGAGATAAATCAACTAAAAGCCATAGACCAAGACGTTAGAGCTCACGAGATGGCTCACAAGATAGCGGGTGGAGATTTAACAGGTCCAATAAACTATAAATATGTAGTGGGGCCAGACGGTAAAAAGTATGCAGTGGGTGGAGATGTAAGTATAGATGTATCGCCTGGTCCTACACCGCAGGATACCATAAGAAAAATGCAAAGGGTAATAAAAGCCGCTTTAGCACCAATAGACCCATCAGCCCAAGATAGAGCCGTGGCAGCCCAAGCTCAAATGCTTTTAGAGCAAGCTCAAATCGAAATGCAAAAAGAAGGTTCACATATATCGGTTTATGCTTGATAAACTTCCATTTTCTGATGTTTCTTTTCTGACAAAGAATTAAAAAAGGCTATTGTCTCACTTGAAACCACATCCTTTTCGTTGTCCATAGTTATGATGTGATAGCTATTTGAAAGTTCTACAAATTTTTTAACTTTACTTGGAGCTTTTTCGTATATAAATCTTGCACCCTTTATGGAAGATAAGTCATCTTCTTTGGAATGTATAATGATAAACGGTGCTTTTAGAAGGTTGATACGCTTTTTTATATATTTAGCCATTCTTTTTAATTCTACTATCGTAGGCGCTGGTATCTTGTCGTAAGCTATAGCCTCGTTTTGTTCTAATTTCATCATATTTACAATCTTTTTTCTCATGGCTTCGTTTTTTATACCAAAGGGTTCTTTTTCTTTCCAATAGTATATGTGTTTTAGCGGTGTATAAAGCCCCAAAGGTAACAAAAATCTATACCAAGGTATAGCCCAGCCGTCTATTCCAATGGCAGGCGCCCAAGAGCCAACCCCGTCTATATCTGGAAATTCCATACCAAGCATAAGAGAAAGCATACCACCTACACAAAGCCCAGCCACAAACACTTCGCTGTATTTGGCTTTTAAATCAAGGTAAAAGTTTTTTGAAAAAGTGTAAAGCTCTTCCCATTTGGTTTTTTTCAACTCTTCCAAGCTAGAACAATGACCTGGTAAGACAGGAAAGTATACATCGTAATTTGCCTTGGAAAAATCCCTAGCTACCCATCTTAACTCCAGAGGAGTACCAGTAAGCCCATGAAGAAGTAAAACAGCTTTTTCATTGTTGTTTCTTATAGAAAATTCCATATTATATCACCCTCTTAAAAAGCTGATCCAAGAGTTCTATAGCCATGTATATCTCTTCATCCGTTATCTCTAACGATGGAGCCAACGTAAATACATTTTTGTAGTATCCACCCACATCCAATACAAGACCGTATTTTTTACCCTTATAATCAAGATCTCCCCTTAGCCCTTCTTCCAATATTTTATCCGTCAAAGCCTTTGAAGGTGTAAAACCATCGCTTCCACAAACCTCTATCCTAAGGGCAAGTCCTATACCGTCTACATCCCCTATATTTTTATATTTTTTCTTTAAAAGCTCTAAACCCTCCAAAAACTTCTTACCTTTTTGTCTTACCATGCTTTCGTAGTCTTTTTCTTCTAAAATATTCATTACCTCAACTCCTGCTCTTACTCCTATGGGATTTGAAGAGAAGGTAGAGTGTGTAGAGCCAGCAGGCCAAACTTTTGGGTTTATAAGCTCTTCTTTTGCCCAAAGCCCCGATAAAGGGTTCATGCCGTTGGTTAAAGATTTACCAAACACAATGATATCCGGTTTAACACCATAGTGCTCTATACTCCAAAGCTTACCAGTCCTATAAAACCCCATTTGTATTTCATCGTCCACTAAAAGTATATTGGCTTGATCCAATATCTTTTTCAACCTTTTAAAGTATTCTGGCGGAGCTTTAACATATCCACCGGTACCTTGAACCGCTTCTACATAAAAGGCTGCGTATTCACATTCGTTGGTTTTTGGATTGTATATAGAATAATATTCTGATTCAAAAAGCTTTTCAAACTCCTTAACACAATAATAATCACAACTATCTAAGGTTTTACCGTATGGACATCTAAAACAGTAGGGAAAAGGTATAAAAAGCGCCCTATCTCCAAAGTGCCCAAACCTTTCTCTATACCTATAGCTAGACGTGATAGCGGTGGCACCTAAGGTCCTACCGTGATACCCACCCATAAAAGCAAAGTTTAGATTTTTCTTTTTATAGTTTCTTACGAGTTTTAAGCTATCCTCTATAGCTTGAGAACCACCTACGTTGAAATGGACTCTACCTTTTATGTTAAACCTTTTTAAATTGGCATCTACCAATTTTTTAGACAATATAACTTTTTCTTCAAATAAAAACTGAGAAGCAAGTTGCCCCATTTTATCCATTTGATTTTTTATGGCGTCGTTTATGCGCTTGTTTTTATATCCAAAGTTACAAGCGCTATACCACATTTGCAAGTCTAAGTATGGTATGTTTTCTTCATCGTAAAGATAAGAGCCTTCAGAAGCCTTGAAAATCTTTGGAGGATTTAGATAATGAACCGTATCACCCCAAGAACACACTTCGCTTTCTATAGCCAGTATATCCTCTTTCTTCATACAATTTCTCCAATACAAAAGGTAATTGATTTATTATATCCTCAAAATATGAAAAGCTAGTGAAATTACTAACATTTTGAGCTTTTAGAAAATTTAAAAGTTTACCTTTTGCAAATACAAAATCTGCATGTTTTATAGCACAAAAATCAGATACCCCATCTCCTACGTATATGTTTGTATCGGTTTTTAGTTTTTGTACCAAATCGCACTTACAAACACCAAGATTACAATCGTTTTTTGAATATCTATAAAGCGTTTTAAATTTGTTGTTTATAAAATAAAGATAATTTGCATATATACCATCTACTTTGTTTTTATAATCTCCCAATATTTTTTTTATAAAAAGCCTAAAACCATCGCTTACTATATACACCTTAGCGTTCAAATTGGATTTTACATAATCTAAAAAGGCAAAAAAGCTTTCGTCCATTTTAATGCTGTGTAAAAATTCTTCCAAATCTTTTTTGGTGATGTTTACCAAAGACATCTGAATATCTAAACATTCTTTAGAAGTTATTTTACCCTCTTGCCAAAGCTTCTCAGCCTCTTGCCATTCTTTAGAGGCGAAGCGCTCCAAGAGCGCGTCTACGGTATCTTGGAGCGTTATTGTACCGTCAAAATCACAAAAAAATGTTGTTATTTTAAACTCTCCAAAGCTTTTAACACTTCGTTGTAGTCTGGTTCTGATGTAATTTCTGGAACGAGTTGGAAATACTTTATGGTACCGTCTTTACCAACTATAAATATTGCCCTAGCCAAAAGCCCTTGCAACGGACCTTCTGTTATAAGTATTCCATAGGCTTTTCCAAAATCTTTATTTCTAAAATCAGATGCTACAGCTATATTTTCAACACCCTCGGTAGAACAGTATCTTTTAGAAGCAAAGGGTAAATCCATAGATACTACTGTAGTATCTACGTCCGTCATAGAACCTACCGCTTCGTTAAACTTACGAGTTTCTGTAGCACATACCGGTGTGTCCAAGGACGGTACAGCTATTATGAGTTGTACCTTGTCTTTAGCTCCACCTATCTTCTTGGTGGATAAATCAGTAAGAACTACTTCTACTTCAGGAGCCTTATCTCCTACTTTTATATCACCTGATAGTGATACATCGTTTCCTTTTAGTTTAGTTTTGAGCATGCTTTACCTCCTAAGGTTTTGCTTATAAAGGATAAGCGTTTTGGTCTTTATTACAATGATAATACACAGTTTTAATTTAGAAAAGCGTTTTTTGAACCCTTTTTTCTTTGATTTCTTCTTTAAATAATATGTTTAAATCTTTTATCAAGCTTTTCATATTAAAAGCCATGAAAAACTCTTCTGCTCTTTTTATATCTATATTGTATGATATCTTCATATCTTCTAAATCTATGCTTATCATCTTCAATATCTCTTGAGGGTCTAATTTTATAAGCTTATAAGATAGCTCTAAAGCTTCTTTTGAGGCTTCTTTGAAAGTGCTTTGTATATCATCCCAGTGCTTTAATATATTTTCTACAGACCCATATTTTTCTAAAAGCTCTAAAGCTTTTTTAGGACCTACACCTTTTATACCTTTTATGTTGTCTACAGCATCACCTATCAACGCCAAATAATCTGCAAGTTTTTTTGGTGGTACGCCAAACTTTTCTATCACAGCTTCTTCATCAAATACTTTATTTGTTATTGGGTTTACAACTATTATTTTTTTATCTTCTACAAGTTGCATCAAGTCCTTGTCTGGTGTATAGATTGTAAGATTTTTATCCCATTCTTTGGACTTGTAAGCAATATAAGCTATTATATCATCTGCTTCTAAGCCTTCTTTTTCTAAAAGCCTAATACCAAGGATATTTATAGCTTCCTTTATAAGCGGTATTTGAGAAACAAGCTCATTTGGGGTTTCTTTTCTAGTGGCTTTGTAATCTTTATAAATTTTATCCCTTATGGTAGGAGCAGGTAAGTCAAAAGCTATAGCAAAGTAATAAGGTTTTCTAGCTTTTAATATAGAAAAAACAGCCCTAATAAACCCATAAAAAGCACCTGTTTCTATACCATCTTCAGTTTTTAACGATGGTAGAGCATAATAGCTCCTATATAAAAAAGCCGAACCATCCAATATGTAAATAGTATCCATTAAGTATTTTTTTCAAAATCTTCTGGCTTTATATTTTCAATCCAGCTTCTTAAATCCTCTTCAGTTATATTTAAATCATCTTGAACTTCTATATCAGCGCTGCTGCTAAAAAGATCCTTATTAACATAAATAGGAGCATCAAATCTAAGAGCTATATTTATAGCATCGCTTGGCCTTGAATCTATAGTCAACTCCTCGCTAGGCAATCTTGTATTTTTTAAATGGATAGTAGCAATGTAAGTGTTGTTTTCCATAGAGTCTATGGTAACCATCTTTACACTATAGCCTGTAGCCATCAAAATGCTTTTAATAAGCTCGTATGTCATAGGTCTTGGAGAGTCCATCCCTTGCATATTCATAACTATGTTGTTAGCTTCAAAAACACCTATCCATATGGGCAAAGCCAAGCTGTCATCCTCTTTAGATTTAAGTATCACTATAGGCATCTGAGATATCGGATCTATCCCCATACCGCTAACGTAAACCTCTACCATCTTAAAAACCTCCTTATTGAAAATAATAGTTATTTTTTAGTAAAAATCAAGGGTGATGAAAAAAGATGTTTTAATGTAAGGCTACCCAGGAAAGGCAGCCTCTTTATATATTTGTACTTTATATATTTGTATTATTCTCCGCTATACTCTACAGAATCAATCTCTTCCATGAACTGTTCTGCTTGAAATATTACAAAGTTAGCTATTTCATCATCAGACTTATTAGAAAACTCTTCCATTATATCTATTGTTTTTTGGTGCTTAGCTCCATTTTCGGTGGTATAAGTTAGCTTTATACAGGGCGGGTTAACCCCTTCCTCACAAACCTCCATATCCAAAGATGGCTCAGAGAGCATCTCGGATACCTTAAAGATTATATTTTCTATCCTCTTCTTATCCATAATCTATTCCCCCGTTGTCATCATTACCATTTCTATACAATTTCTCTTAAGAAGGTCTGAACATACGTAAACACATATGGCACAACCTTTACACCTACTATAATTAACCCACGCTACATGCTTTTCTGAGTTGTACATAAGCGTATTAGGCTCTGGGCAAAACAACACACATTGCTTACAGTTGTATTTGGCGCATTCCGATTCTTTAACATCTGCCACGTAGTACATCTATGCCTCCTAAACAGTGATTTCTTCCAATACCCATCCGTTTTCTTCCGCTATCTTAAAGGCTTCTCTTATAACCTGCATATTCTTTTCCAACAACTCTACCTTCTTTTTAAACTTCTTTTCTATAGCACTGTCCAAAGAAGCCGTACCACCAGAGGCTACAAAGGTATTGCCCAAAAACCTTTCTTTTACAGCTTGCTCTATATACTCAAAATCCACCAACCTCGTTATACCAAAAAATAAACCAATCATAGCCATGTTTGTGGCAAGCTCTGTACCGGCTATATCTAAGGCTATTTTTGTAGCTGGGAAGTTGATTACTTTTGTATTGAGCTTTTCCAAAATAGCGTGGTCTTCCTCTGGTATTATATCAACGTCGGTATTTATAATAACTAAGCCATTGGGCTTCAAGCCAGAGTAAAAAGGCATCGTATAAGATTTTCCGTGTGTAATAACTTGCGGGTGATAAATCATTATAACGTTTGGATAAACCACTTCACCAACCTCGTATATGGGCTGGTCCGAAGCCCTAACATAAGCCTCAACAGGAGCCATACGCTTTTCAGAACCGAAAAATGGCACCAAAGAAGCGTATTTTCCAGCTGCAGACATTGCGTTACCTAAAATGTGAGCAGAGGTAACAACACCTTGACCACCAACACCAGCTATACGCATGTTGTATCTTTTCATATATCCTCCTTAGGCTTTTGCTTCAGCTAGCTTCTTTTCTTGTTCTTCCAAATACTCTTTAGCTTCATCTGTCATCCATTCGTAGAAACCAAAGTCATTCTTTTCTCTTTCTTTGGCATCTGCCAAAACCCTCTCTGTGGGTATTGAATATTCTATGTTGCATGATGTATAAACATGTATAAATGTAGGTCCAAGTTCTCTTGCAGCCAATATAGCTCTCTTGATGGTCTTGGCTATCCTCTTTGGATTTGTAGGAGCAAGCTTTGCCACATAAACACAACCAGCGGTCTTTGCCAACTCTACCGCATTTATTTTGTCAAACCTTTTACCTTTGGGGGCCATTTTAAGCTGAACTCCACGAGGAGACATACCGCTTTCTTGACCGCCGGTATTACCATACACTTCGTTGTCCACCATTATAGTTGTGAATTTTTCTCTTCTAAACCATGAATGCATAGTCATACCAAAACCTATATCTATGAGACCACCATCTCCAGCTATCACCACCACATCTTTTACCTTGTCTGGAAATCTTATGCTAAGGGCTCTTTTTAGGCCTGAAGCCACAGCGTTGGTATCTCCGTAGTTTCCATATATAAACGGCACAGCTGCTTGGGAAAGTGCTAACCTAGCGCATCCAGCAGTACCAAGCACTATGGTGTCTTCTGGTTTTGGTAAAGACGCATAAAATATTCTTACAAAGTAGGCCATATAACATCCAGCACACATTGGATGCTCTTCTACGAGCTCTTTAATCTGGTCTATTTGCTGTACATCTATCTGTTTGCCAAATTGACCGTATTTGACAAGGTCAACATAGTCCTTTGGCATATATTTCTCAAATCCAGGTGAGATTTTAACGTATTCTAAACCCATAAATTACCTCCTTACTTAAGTTTTTAACATAATATTAAACAAGCACCGTCTTGTCTTTCTTTATGCCAAGAGCAGCATATATCTCGTCCATTATAAGCTCTACTGGCAATGTCATACCACCATATACTCTAGGTCTACCTACAACATTATCGCTGTTTGGTATGTTGGCTTTTATTTCTTTAGCAAGCCATCCTACGATATTGTGTTCTGGAACTATGATAGCCTTGGCATTTTTTAACGTTTCCCTTACTTCTTTTGAAGGGAACGGCACTATAGATTTTATCTTTAAAAGCCCAACATTTAGCCCTTCCATTTGAGCATATCTTACGGCCTCTCTAGCTTGAGCTGCTGCACAACCAGAAGCTGCTACAAAAACTTCCGCATCTGGATTTATAACCTCTATTGGACCATTTAAATACTTATATATATACTTCATAGCCCTCATGTTTGAAGACCATACTTCTTGTTGCCATACTTGATGTATTAGATAACTCATGAAGTTGGATTTTTGAACAGGAGCATCTCTTTGTATTCTGGCTGGGGGTATTTCACAGTCAGTAGGTGGAACTGGCGCCTTATAAGGGTCTCTCGGTGGAAGCTTCATATCTTCAGGCGTCATATTTACATAACCCTTAGCGTGGGTTACAAAAAATCCCTCTGTGCAAACCGCTATCGGAAGGTAAACATCCACCATCTCTGATATAGCAAAAGAGGCTAAAGTAAAATCAAAAACATCTTGTTGATTTTCAGCGTGCAGTACAACCATTCCACAGTTTAAAAGATATGATATTTCTACATTGTCTGGCTGTATAGAAAGAGGAGCGTTTACAACCCTTGTGAGTACGCCTAAAACTGCAGGTATTCTATGCCCTGGCCATGAAGCTATTGCTTCTAACCCTCTCAAAAGCCCAGGCCCAGATGTGGCGGTAAAGGCTCTTGCTCCGCCCCTTACTGCACCTGCTATAGCCGACATAGCTCCGTATTCTTCTTCAGCCCTATAGTAATCTCTAAGATAACCTTGGGCCCATAAATCACCTACCAAGTGCATAGTTTCTGATTGTGGAGTGATTGGATATGCTATAGCTATATCTACGTTGGCCCTTTTTACAGCTTCTGCCATTGCTTGAGAGCCAGTTATAAATTTTCTCTCTCTTGGTGCTTCTAATAAAAGATAATCTGTTTCAACAACTTTTTGCTCTGGCATAATAAAAACCTCCAAAAATTATTCAGTTTCTTCTACGGTTTCACCCTTCCTTGGGTGCAACAAGTAAGCATAGTCTCCATAATCTGCTATGTTTAAAGTTTCAAAATGTTCTTTTGGTAGAGATGGATTTTCTGGTGGTAGTTTTGGCTCCCACTTTATACCTAGCTCTTCTCTTACCTTTATTATCATATCTCTAAACTCTAATATTTTTTCAGCATGCACATCCCTTATAGATACCATCGCGTCTTCATGACCCATTTCCGCGCAAAGAGCTATTGTAAAACAGTTTGTACCTGCTCTTATCATTCTAAGAGAAAGGTTTGCATAATGGCAATGTACCCCTACAAATATACAGGCTTCTATTCTATTGTGAAGTATCGTGAGGTTTGGATGATTAGGGTTTATCTCAGCTTCTGGGTCTATTTTAGGATACTTTGGTCTATAGTCTGGCATTGGTATTATACGGCAATTAGGTATTTCTTTTGCAAGCTCTAACACTGCTTGAGCTTTTTCTATAGCTGAGGCGTTGTAACCCCATAACACCAATGGTCCTGGAAATATTGTAGGATTTTTTTTAGTAAGCATAGCCAAAGCTGCTTCTCTCATGGCTGTTTCTTCGTCTACCCATTCACCATACAAAAGAGCTTTACCTGGAGGGGTTATTTGAACACCTTCAAAAACTGCAGGCGTAGGTACATAACCAGAGGGTCCTGGCGTGATAATCTTTGCCATAATATGGCTACCTCCTTGAGATGATGTTAAAAAGATATGCAAATAAATTTATTTGTCAAGATTATTACACATGATAAATAGCAATGATAAATTACACATTAGCATTATGAAATTGTATTTACTAACTTTCAAATACAAAAGCCATCTTATTAAAAATTTAATAAATACTCATTTATATGATATATATTATATTTTAAGCGAGAGCGTTTCTAAACATTTCCAATTTAAACTCTAAGTATTTAAGCCATTTTTCTAAATTTTCTTTAGTTTTAGCAGAAAGCGCTATTATGTCTGCCTGTGGATTTACTTCTTTTACATAGTTTTTAGCTTTTTGTATGTCAAAATCAAGATATTGAAGTAAATCTGTTTTGGTTATCACTACCACATTAGCACTTTTAAACATTACTGGATATTTAACAGGCTTATCTTCTCCTTCAGCAGTAGAAAAAAGCACCACATTCATATGAGACCCCACATCGTAAGCCGCCGGACAAACCAAATTACCAACGTTTTCTATAAAAACTATATCTAAATCCTCTATGCCAAGGTTGTGTATTCCTTCGTGCACCATAAAAGCATCAAGATGACAAGCTTGTCCTGTGGTAATCTGATAACTCTTTGCCCCTTTTTCTTTTATCCTTATAGCATCGTAGTTGGTTTCCAAATCTCCTTCTATAACACCTATTCTTATTTTATCTTTTAACTCTTCTATGGTGGCCTCTAAGAGCGATGTCTTACCAGAACCTGGAGAGCTCATCAAATTTATGCAAAATACACCGTGCTCTTCAAAGTGTCTTCTGTTTGACATAGCTTGCTTGTCGTTTTTATCTAAGATATTTTGAATTACCTCCACTACTTTTTTATCTTTTACATCTTGTTCGTGATGATGATGATGCTCTTCGTGATGGTGCCCTGTTATTGAACATCCGCAATCTTTACACATAGTCTTTACCTCCTGAAGTGTTTTCTAAATCTTTTAAAATATCCTTTAACCTTCTTATCGACTCTTCCATATCCTCTTTTGGAGCTTGTAGTATGAAAGGAAAAGAGTTTACCTCCAAAATCTCTAGTATTGGTTTTCTTTCAGCATCATGAACCACTCCAAGCCACACGCCTATAAGCGATGTTTCTTTAAAGGTAATGTATTCTCTTTTGGTTTTATACTCTATTTTTATGCTGCCTTCTCCCAAAACATCTAATAAAAATTCTTTGTCTTCCTCAGAAAGAGGTATCTTGTTTGTATAAATGATATGGTTTTCCCCGGTTTTTACAAAATCTTCAAGGGCTTTTGTTATCTCGTAAAGTATAGGTATAGCGTTCATCAACATAAAATACCTCCGTAAAATGCCTGTCCAAAGGATATACCACCGTCGCCGGTAGGGACCTTCTTATTGCAAAAGAGATTTATGCCATCAATAGATTTTAATTTTTTCATCAAAGGTCTGTTGTAAAATACCCCACCAGATACTACGACGTTTTTAGGTTTTAAGAGTCCAACAATTTTATTGACAATCTCAAACAATGTATTTATAAATTTTGAGCCCATCTTTTCTATATCTTTTTCTTCAAAGATTTCTCCAAAATCAATTGATATAGTATTTTCTTTTATCTCAAAAGCGTAAAAACTATTCTCCTCTTTGTATCTATCTTCTACCATCATAGCACCCTTGGCTTCGTAATCTATAAAATCAGTAAGCCCCATAAGATAAGAGACCATATCAAAAAGCCTTCCAACGGAGGAAGTCTTTGTAGTGTTTATATCGTTTTTCCACATCTTATAAAAGGCTTTTAGTTCACTAGATTGAAATCCAAGCTTTTCTACAATAGGATAGTTAAACGCTTTTTCTCCTAAAAGCTCAAAAGCCAAGCTTAACACTATCCTTCTTGGGTCTTTGATAGCTTTTTCGTTTCCAATAAGCTTGTAGGGTTTTATAAAAAATAATCTTTCTAAATTATAAGCGTTTCCCATAAAAAATTCCCCGCCCCAAATAGTCCCGTCTTCTCCATAACCAGTCCCATCCCAGGCTATGCCAAGCACCTTTTCATCGGCGGATATATTTTGTTCTGCTATCACAGAAAGTATGTGAGCTTTATGATGCTGAAGGCTGATGACGTTTGAAAATATAGATTTTGCATATATACTGCTAAAAAAGTTTGGATGCGTATCACACACCACCACATCTGGCTTTACATTGTAAAACCGCAAAAAATCCTCTACCGTATTTTTGTAATGCTCTATAGTTTCTACGCTTTCTAAATCTCCTATGTGAGGGCTAAGTATTAGTGTATTGTCTTTAAAGATACTTATAGTGGTTTTAAGAAAAGCACCCATTCCAAGAGAGATTGCTTTTGCATGAGTATTTACATATATCGGCTTTGGAGCGTAAGATCTTCCATACCTTATTATTACAACCTCTTCATCTATTATCTTTACGACAGGATCATCCACAGGTCTTTTTATATCTCTGTTATGCATAAAAAATCCATCCGCTACAGCACCAAGTATCCTTTTTGCCTCTTCGTTATCTTTACAAATAGGGATATCTGAAATGTTGCCAGAAGTAGCTACTATAGGAAAATCTATAAAATCAAAAAGCCTAAGATGTATGCCGGTGTATGCTAAAAATGCACCCACATTTAAAAGTCCTTTACAGGCTTCTTCAAAGTATTGGGGTTTTCTTTTTATAAGTACTATAGGTTTTTGAGCTGATGTTAAGGCTTTTAACTCATATTCTGTAGGTTCTAAATATTTTAAAGCTTCTCCTATAGATTTAAACATCACAGCAAAAGGCTTTGAAGAGCGTTTTTTTCTATTTCTTAGTTTTTTGACTGCCTCATCATCTAAAGCGTTGCAGATAAGATGAAATCCTCCAAGACCTTTTAAAGCAACTATTTTTGATTGTTTTAAATCTTGTGCCATCAACTCAAAAGCATCTTCGTAGTAAGTCTTGCCGTCTTTCTCATACCAGTAAACAGGGCCGCACTCTTTGCAAGATATGGCCTCTGCATGAAATCTTCTATTTTCTCTATCCTCATACTCTTTCTTACATTGCTCACACATAGGAAATATGTTCATAGTGGTATTCTTTCTATCGTAAGGGGTATCTAAAATTATGCTAAACCTAGGACCACAGTTTGTGCAGTTTATAAAAGGATATTTGTATCTTCTATCTTTAGGGTCGTTAAACTCTCTTAGGCAATCTTCACAAAGTCCCATATCAGGTGGTATACTAGGTATGATATCTTCTTTTGATATGGAATTTTCTATTTTAAAATCCTCAAAACCTACAAAATCAAGCACTTCAACATTTATATCTTCAATTTCTGAAAGAGGTGGTTTTTTAGCTTTTAGCAAGCTTACAAACTCTTTTATATCAACATTTTCTATCTCTATGATTACTCCGCTTGTAGTGTTTAAAACAAAGCCTTTTGCATTTAAGGATTTTGCCAAGTTGTAAACAAAAGGCCTAAAACCAACGCCTTGGACTATACCTTTTACCAAAAGCCTAAACCGTTTTTTCATACTTCAAGCTCTAAAGTCCTCAAAATAAGCTCATCTCCCTTTTTAAGCCTTACCTTAAAAGAGCCACAAGAGGGGCATTTCATAGAGTATCTTTCCAAAGAAATTTCTTTTTTGCAATCTTCACAGTATATAACTGGTTTTTGAAACTCTAAGATAAGCTCTGTGTTAGACAAGGCCGTATTTTCTTTAAAAGTATCAAAAGCCATCTTCAAAAGATGAGGCTCCACTCCAGACACTTCTCCTATCACTACGTATATCTTTGAGATAGAGCTTGCGTTGTAATCTCTTGCTATATCTTCCGCTTGACCTATTAGAGCTTGAACTATTGAAAACTCGTGCATGTTAACATATCCTAGGAAGCATCTCGCCGGGGGCTTCTTCTAAATATCTCGTGCTTCCATAAAGAGTTTTTATATAAGCACCCTCTTTGCCATCTTGTATAACCTCTCCTACAACTTTCGCGTTTTTGGTTAGTTTGTGGCTTTTAAGAATATCAAAAGCTTTTTCTACATCCTTTTTTGGGATAGCTATTAGGAAAGTACCTTCGCAAGCAAGAGAGTATGGCTCTATACCAAGGATTTCACAAAAGCCTCTAACGGACGGCTCTATAGGTATATCCTCTTCGCTTAGTAAAATCTCTACTTTTGAGCTTTTGGCAAACTCGTTTATCACGCTAGCAAGACCGCCTCTCGTTAAATCTCTCATGGCATGAATTTCTATATCCTCATTTAAAAGCGGTTCTATAGCCTCCCACAAAGAAGCACAATCTGAGCTTATTTCTATATCAAAGTCGTTTCTAAGAGCAAGGATAGTAGCACCGTGGTTGCCTATTGGTCCTGATACTATAATTATATCTCCCTTTTTCAAATTTGAAGAAGATATACCTTCTTTTACAACTTTTCCAATACCTGTGGCGTTTATGTATATTTTATCGCAAAAGCCTTTTGGAACTACCTTTGTATCAGCTGTTATTAGTTTTATCCCAGTTTTTGAAGCCTCCTCTTTTATAGATATCACTATGCGCTCAAGATCTTCAAAAGAAAGCCCTTCTTCTAATATAAAACCCATGCTCACATACAAAGGTTTTGCTCCCATCACAGATAAATCATTTACAACACCAGCCACGCTTAGCTTTCCTATGTCACCGCCTTTAAAAAATATGGGACTTACAGTGAAACTATCCGTAGTTATAGCTGTTTTACCCTCTATGTTTATAATGGTGGCATCATCACCTGTTAAAAGCTCATTTTTAAGATGTTTTAAAAATATCTTCTCTATAAGCTCTCTTGTTTCTTTGGCACCACCCCCATGAGATAGTTTTACATACATAATTCTACCTCTTGGTACTTATAATAAGCAGCGCAAGCCCCTTCAGAGGATACCATACAAGAACCGATAGGATTTTCTGGTGTACATAGATTCCCAAAAAGTTTACAGTCTGTGGGTTTTGAAACACCAGTTATAACCTTTGGACATATACAAAGAGGATGCTCTTTTGAAACAGGAAGTTTTATATCAAACACCCTTTCAGCGTCAAACATCTCATAATCTTTGTTTATTTTTAATGCACTTTTAGGAAGGGTTCCTATACCTCTCCAGTTGAAGTTTTCCCTCACTTCCAAAGTCTCTTCTATCAGCTTTTGAGCCTCTTTGTTTCCTTCCCTTGACACAGCTCTTGGATAGGCGTTTTCTACTTTTATTTCACCTTTTATATGTTGGTCTAAAAGCATGTTTACGGCTTTTAATATGTCAAAAGCTTCAAAACCAGATATAACTATAGATACATCAAACTCCTCATAGATTTTCATACCAGTTATAACACTAACGTGACCAGGTCCTATGATGCCATCTATATGAGAAATGCCGGAGTTTAATATATATCTTATGGCAGGCGGTGTCATAACATGGTTTGATACTACAAAAAGGTTTTTTATTTTATTTTCTTTAGCTTTTTTAAGAAGCACTGCTGTAGGTGGAGTAGTGGTTTCAAAGCCTATGGCAAAAAATATCACATTTTTATCTGTGTTTTTTATAGCAATATCAAAAGCTTCCAAACAAGAGTATACGCTTCTAACATCGTATCCCAAAGCCCTCATATCCAAAAGAGATTTTCTATAAGAGCCTGGCACTCTAAGTAAATCTCCGTAAGTTGTGAAAATAGTGTTTGGAAGTTTGGCAAGCTCTATAGCTAAGTCTATTCTATCCATAGAGGCCACACACACAGGACAACCAGGACCATGCACAAATTCTACATATCCCTTCAATAGTTTATCTATACCATATCTCATTATGCTGTGGGTATGACCCCCACAAAACTCCATAACTCTTATAGGTTTTCCAAGTTTTTCTATTTTTTGTATAATTTTATTTTTGGCTTTTAATACAACGTCCTTAGAGTTCAAATTCGTTTTCATATTCTAATGCCTCTTCGAAAAGCTTAAGACTTTCTAAAGCATCCTCTTCAGAAAGCACTTCTATGGCAAAGCCTACATGTAAAAGGACGTAATCTCCTACGCTGGGCTTTGGGTTTAAGAGCTCCAAAGATGCCTTTCTTCTAACGCCCATAGTATCAACTATAGCTATGTTGTTGTCTAATATCTCTACAATTTTAGATGGTATTGCAAGACACATAAAATCCTCCTCAAGAAGGTATTTTCTCTAAAACTTCTATACCAATGTGCTTTAGCTCTTGTAAAACTACTTTTATCAAATCTTCCATCTTTGAATAGGTTTTCTCGTGAAGCTCCAAAGACACCTCAAAACTAACTGGCTCTATACCAACAAGCACGAGATTTTCTTTGATAGGTTTTCCCATTACTTCTAAAAGCGCTAACACTTCGGAAAAACCCACTTCATGAGCAGAAAGCTTATGTTTAAAGTAATATCTTCTTACCTCTTCATTTTTAAAAGTATATATAGTACCTGGTGGTTTGCCACCCATCACAGCATCCACTACTATAAGGTTATCAACCCCATCTTGTAATATGTAAAGTATCTCAAGACCAAGTGTCCCAGCATCTATGATTTCTATAGAAGGATTAAAAGAATAGCGCCTTTCTATTTCCCTTACAACATGCACACCAACCCCTTCATCTTGCATAAGGATATTGCCTATGCCCATAAGTATCGTTCTTCGGTGTGGCATACTACTTATCATATATCTGTTATATCCGCTGGTGTATGTTCAAAAAATTTGTTGCCGTTTACCATAGAAGAAACTTCGCCATCTTTTTCCAATATATCTTCTCTTACAACCATATAAACATGTATCACCACAAAAAGCACTATAATCCACGCTACTATATGATGCCATCTATGTACTTGGTATTCACCGCCAAGCATCGGTATTATCCATCCGCAGAGCTTATCCCAAAACCCACCGGGGTTTGACCTACCATACATAGCAAACCCTGTTATTACTTCAAATATCAAAAGCAAGAAAAGTCCAAGATAAGCGCTTCTTGCTAAAGGATTTCTCACATATGGTCTATGGCTTTTGGTGATAAAAAGATAGTTTTTCAAAGTATCAAAGGCGTTTTCCCAGTACTCTTTCGTCCAAAACTTTGGAATTATAAGTCTATCGGCTTTTCTAAAAGGCATTATTAAAAACCTTAAAACAAGAGCAGACAAGAGAATGTATCCAAAGCTAAAATGTAAAAACCTTATATAGTTCATCGTAAGAGCGTGCAAATCCCCAAAAGTGGCGCTATACCCAACGTTTCCTATGAAAAACGGGTCTCCTATGTATATACCCGTTATAAAAAGCACGGATATAGCCAAAGCCCACACCCAGTGGGCTATTCTCAAAGATGGACTAAATAGATAATATTTTTTAGCTTCATCATTCATAGCAAGCCCCTCCTATATTGAAGGTGGTGATTTCTTCCCCTTTTGTGTTGTAAACATGCGTAGAGCAAGCAAGACAAGGGTCAAAAGAGTGTACAGTTCTTAGTATTTCAAGAGGTTCTTTTGCGATAAGCACTATGGTATCTTGCATGGCTCTTTCAAAAGCAGCCTGTTGGCCTTTTTCATCTCTTGGTGAGCCGTTCCAGGTGGTGGGCACCACCGCTTGGTAGTTTTCTATCTTTTCATCTTTTATGACACACCAATGCCCCAACGCTCCCCTTGGTGCTTCAGATATACCAACGCCCTTTGCATTTTTTGGCCATGTGGATGGTTCCCATTTTTCCATATTTGCCACAGAAGTATCGCCAGCTTTTATGTTGTCGTAGAGCTTTTTAAGAAAATAGTTAGATGCGTTGGCTCCAAGTTGACATTCTAAGGCTCTGGCAGCAGTTCTTCCGACGGTGGTGGGCATCCATACGTGAGGGGGCAAGTTTAGGGCTTTCGATACAAAATCTATCTGATTTACTACCATCTCATCCATCCAAGAGGGTTTTATATGTCCTTGTTTTACAGCGGTATAAGTAATTATATACCTTGCCAAAGGACCCACTTCCGCCGGCAGATTTCTCCAACGAGGCTCTTTTATCCAAGAGTATTTGCCGTTTTCATCTAAGTATTTCCAATGGGTTTTTGTGCCTTCTTTTGGCCCTGTGTAGTATGGGTCTGTAATACCGTTCCAAGGGTGAAGCCCTTCGTTGTTGTTTGGGTATTGGTACCATGAGTGAGTGACCCATTCTTGGATGATATTTGGGTCTGTGAGGTCTTTTTCGTTTAAGGGATAATACTTAGCTTTTTCCACTCCTTGGGAGAAGTTTTCCACTACACCGTTTGAATGATATAAAATCTTGTTAAAATAATCACCGTTTTTTATGCTTTTATAAGGCTCATCTGGATAATCTCCATATCCTAACACCCTATCCTTTGCCAAACCACCACCATAGGTCCAGCCCTTTTGTACATATATCTGGCCTATCGCAAGAAGGTCTATGAGATAGAATAAGTTTGCAGCTTCTGCTTGGGTATAAACAGCGTCTTCTACCACCGCTAAGCGTTCCATGTTTATAGGCGCGTTCATGTCATCCATTGAGATGGAGCAGTTCATACCACCCACTATATAGTGAGGATGTGGATTTTTCCCACCAAATATCACATGAGGGATTACAAGTTCTCTTTGGACATCAAGCATGTTAAGATAATGAGCTATGGCGATAAGATGCACCTCTGGGGGGAGCATTTTGTAATCTGGATGGTCCCACCAATTGGCGGCAAATATACCAAGCTGTCCGCTTTGGACTAAATTTTTTATCTTATCTTGAAAAGTCTTAAAATACCCTGGTGTTGCTTTCGGGAATTTTCTAGGGTAGGCGTTTCCCCCAAGAAAGTCTGTATAAAAAGATATAATACCACCGTAAGTTTGAAGTATTTGATTTTGCAATGAAGCAGTAGCTACTGGGTCAGCCTTTATAGCTTCTAAGGGGGATACCCAGTCAAGAGCGTGAAGGTGATAAAAGTGTACCAAATGGTCATGAGCGTACAAAGTCCCAAGCATGATATTTCTTATGTAGTTTGCATTTTTTGGTATCTCTATATCAAGAGCATCTTCTATATTTCTTACAGAAGCCAAAGCGTGTATAGTGGTACACACCCCACATATACGCTGAGTAAAAGCCCATACTTCCCTTGGGTCTCTATTTCTTACTATAAGCTCTATACCTCTCCACATCGTACCTGCCGATACAGCGTTTGTAACCTTGTGAGAGGACTCGTCCACCTCTATCTCTAACCTCAAATGTCCTTCAATACGTGTCACTGGGTCTATAACCACTCTTGTACTCATAAATCACTCCTCCTTTTTACCAGAGCGTATTTTACTGATAACTCCGTGAGCTATTGCTCCAGCTGCTGCAGCTCCTACTGCCACTGCTCCTATTTTATCTGCATTTGACTCTGTGCCAATAAACGGTATGTTTTGCTCTCGGGAATAAAAGTTTCCATTGTCCCAAAAACCATCCGCAGAGCATCCAATACACCCATGCCCAGATTGAATTGGATAAGAAAGACCGTTGTACCATCTTAGATTTCCACAGGAGTTGTAGGTAGTGGGGCCTCTACATCCCATCTTATAAAGACACCATCCTTTTTTTGCTCCTTCATCGTCAAACTGCTCCACAAACATACCTTCGTTGAAAAAAGGCCTCCTATAGCATGTATCGTGTATCCTATTCCCATAAAACATCTTGGGTCTTCCCTGAGAATCAAGGGGTGGTAATTTCCCAAAAAGCACCGTATACATTATGGTACCTGTCATTACCTCTGGTATTGGTGGGCATCCGGGTATTTTTACTATGGGTTTATCTGTGATTACCTTGTGGATAGGTACCGCTGTTGTGGGATTTGGCTTTGCCGCTTGTACACAACCCGAAGCAGCGCAAGAGCCCCAAGCGATTATTGCCTTAGCCCCTTCCGCGTATTTTTTAAGTTGCTCTAAAAATGGTTTCCCAGCCACTACACAATACATCCCATCATCACCCAAAGGTGGGTTCCCTTCAACAGCCAATATATATTCTCCGTGGTATTTTTTCATAATGTCATCCGCGTGCTTTTCCAAAGCCTCCCCACAAGCAGCCGATAGCGTATCATCATATTCTAAGGATATCATAGTAAGAAGTACATCAGAGGCAAGCGGTGTAGCAGACCTTATAAAAGATTCAGAGCAACATGTACATTCGAGCCCATGTACCCAAAGCACTGGCACCCTTGGTTTTGTTTCCATGGCTTCTACTACTTTTGGTATCATAGCCGGTGGAAGTCCCATGAGACCAGTGATTATAGCAGAGAATTTTAAAAACTCCCTCCTACTAACCCCATGTCTTTTAAGCGCTTCCCAAAAGGTTTCTTTTCCATCTATCATAAAAGCCTCCTTTTGAATAAATATTCATTAATTATACTAACACTTTAAATATTGCTTGTCAATGACTTCTTTTTATAAAAGCCATAAGACATATTTATAGATTTAGCTTGCCGCTGCCATAGAAGAACTTTCTGCCACTGCAAAGTCTTTGGCTGATGTAGCCCAAGAGCTTAAAATAGAGGTTTCTAAATTTAAGTTTTAGGATTTTAGTATGAAAAGGGTCATTTTTACTTTGGCCTTTAGTTTAATAACATCAAACTCCTACGGTGTTTTGTTAAAAGCCTCAAACAATAAATTTGCAGATGTAGGTCTAAAACTTAGCATATGGGCCCAAGATAACGGTAAAATTACCACTAACGACCACAAAAGCGTAAACTTTTCTGTGGAAAATGCGAGACTTTATTTTGCAGGAGAGCTTAATCAAGTGGTGCAGTTTGGCGCTAATATTGATTTCTCTGATAACAACCTTTTAACACCGGATGGGTCCGCAAGGTCCCACGATAAAATGCAATATACAATAGTAAAAGACGCCTTTATAAATTGTAGGTTTAAAAAATACTTTCAAGTTACTACTGGCTTTTTCTTAGACCCTTGGTCAAGGATTCCATTGGAAGATTTGTACTCTTTTATAATACCAATAGAAGATTACAACCCAGGAGTATCTGAAATAGATGTAGATGGTGCTAGGCTTTTACAAACAAATTATAAAGTAAATCCAAACTATCTTGATTATAGCGGTGTTTACAAGTTTAAACCTTTTATAAAACCGTTGGTTCCTTTGACATTTGGTTCTGATGTGGGAAACGCCTTTAGAGATATAGGTATAGCTGTATGGGGTGATGTGGCAAAGCATACGGCGTTAAAGTACTATATTGTGATAGGCAACGGAAGATACGACTATCAATATGGTAGCAACGCCAAAAGCAATCTGAAATACGGCTTTAGAATAGAGCTTACACCTACATTTTTAGGTTACAAAGGAGAACCAGACTACGTAGATAAGGATACTTTTTTTGGTAAAAGAAAAACGCTTACATTCTCCTTTGCTTATCAACAGCAAAGAATAGATTGTTCTGGTGCTTGGCTAAATAGCGCAAACGAGACTAATATATGCAACAATCAGGCATTTTCTACCACAGCAAGAGCTTATACGTTTGATGTGCTTTGGGAACAAAAGTTTGATGATTTTGTGCCAAACTTTCAAGCAGCCTGGCTTGACCAAAAGAATTTAGGTTTCTCAAAGGCTGGTAACAATATATCGCAGCTAGAAGCCAAAGGATACTACCTTCAAACACAGCTTTTATACGATAGATACGTTGGCATAGGAAAACCAGCCCTTGCGTTAAGATACGAAGAAGATGAAAACAAAAACTACTACATAAACCCAGCCAATGAAAACTCTTTCATAACCACAAAAGTATTTCTAACAGATATGTTTGTAAATTATTACATAGACAACGAAAACGCCAACGTGTCTTTTGGCGTTCAATTTGTAAACCCTGATGCAAACCTTAAAAGCGCCACTTCAAACGGAGAAAATACGCTAAGAGCTTTTAACGATTGGTCTTTGGTTTTTAGAACAGTATTTTGACGTCATAATCTTTTTAAATCTATATTTGCTTCTTTGGTCTCTATTCTTATAAGCCTCGGAAAACCCCCTGAATGATGGGCACTATCATACCATATAACAACTCTTTTTACGTTGTGGCTGTTTTTTACCTTAAAAAAGTATATTTCATTTTGAACGTTTTCTTCTGGTATTATAAGTATGTTTCCAACTTTTATAGGATTTCCAAGCTCGTAGTTTGAATTTGTAAGCATAGATATAAAAACCGGTATCCAAGCTTTTTTCTTCAGTATTTCGTCTTTGCTGTAAACACGTTTTTTACCGTTTACATCTTCTTCTAATGTATAGTTATCACCATTCTCTACAAATTTAAATTTATAGTTATAAAACACAGAGAACAAACCGCTTGTTTTACCTTCGCATTCTAAGTGTTGTGGGCTTTTAATATCAACTTCTACAACACCAGCGGAAAAGCCTATAAAGTTTGTGGCATATTTAACAAGGCTATCTCCATAGGAAAAGCCCAAAAACAAGAGTAAAATTATAAAAACCCTCATCAAAACCATCTAAATTCCATTATAATAGTATTTATGCCGATAGATGAAACTTATAGAAATATGGACTTATCAAAGCTTTTAGAGTTTAGAAACTACGTTGAACCCATCATAAAAAAAGAGATAGAAAATGCCGATGAAGATGACTTGGAATTTGGATACTCCTTTGAAAAATCATTGGATGACAAACTCTGGGAAAGCGCCGTAGAGCAAAACAACTACTACGATGTAAAAACGGAAGTTTTAGAGCACCACGACGGGGTTTATCTTAAAAGCACTTTTATAAACACTATAGAAAATATATCATCAGAGCGCTACGTAAATATAAGGTCTAACGCAAAAATAGAGATATCTTATAGATGTTTTGTAGATATAGATGACGTAAAAGCTATCATAGAAAAATCCAAAGATAAGTTTAAAATTACTTTAAAAAGTGGATGATTTATTTTTATCAGTAGGTGACTTATCGGCTGCTAACTACGTAGTAAATATTTTAAAACATCTTAAAGAAAAACCACAAACTCTAAACATATCTGGTATCACAGATAAAAGAATGGAAGAGCTCGGCGTAAAATCAATAGCAAATATAAAAGATTTAAATTTGGTGGGTATAGTAGAAGTCCTTCCAAAGATTTTTAAAATAAAAAAAATAATAAAACACTCTTTGGAAGCAGCAAACAATTCAAGATGGGTAATACTTTGCGATGCGCCTGGGTTTAACTTCCGTCTTATGAAAAACCTAAAACATAACAACATAATATATTTTATATCCCCTCAAGTATGGGCTTGGAAACCCCAAAGGATAAAAGAAATTGTAAATTATGTAAAACATCTTATAGTGATACTTCCTTTTGAATTAGATATATATAAACCTTATGAAAATAAGCATTTTAAAGTGCATTATTTTGGTCATCCTCTTCTTGACATTATAAAACCATCAAGCGTCCAAAAAGAAAACATAATAGCGATGCTGCCCGGTTCTAGAAACTCTGAGTTTAAAAGACATATCGGGCTTTTAGAAGAAGTAGCTTATTTTATTTATAAAAACTTTCACATGAAAAGCCTAATACCTGTAGCAAGCACGGTGGATTATCCCATTTACTCAAAAGATTACATAGAAACCACCAAAGAAAGCTCTTTAGATGTAATGAAAAAGGCAAAGTTTGGCATTATAGCCTCCGGAACGGCATCGTTAGAAGCCTCTCTCATAGGGCTTCCTCATGTAATATTTTATAGGCTAAACCCAATAACGCTCCATATAGCAAAGCATCTTGTAAAATCAAAATACATAGGTCTTCCAAATATCATAATGAACAAAGAAATAATCCCAGAGCTAATCCAACCTTCAAAAAAAGATATTGTAAAAAAAGTATCTTATTATTTAGAAAATCCAAAAAACTTAGAAGATATGAAAGAGAGTTTAAAGCTTTTAAGAGAAAAACTATCCCCAGAGAACGCTACACAAAAAATAGCAGACTTTATATACGATGTGATAATAAAATCGGGGTAGCAGGACTCGAACCTGCGACATTCGGCTCCCAAAGCCGACGCTCTACCACCTGAGCCACACCCCGTAGTACATACATTATAGCACAAATTTTAATTTTGTGTATGAGTTTGTATAAGTTGCTGTACATCGATAAGTATACCACAGGCTATAAGTATACCACAGACTAACACTCACACTTAAAAAATTATACAAAATCAATAAACCGTGGTAGACTTGTAAATCGTGGCAGACGTGTAAATCGTGGCAGACTTGTGAGCCGTGGTAGACTTGTAAATCGTGGCAGACTTGTTACCTCCTTTTTAATGCTGTGTGGCTTCTTCCTAAACTTTTAATCATAAAAACTTAGCTCCTTCATTTATAGGTTTATAGAAAATTTTGACAAAAGTAAGTGTCCATATGTATTTAAATTTGTACAACAACCGATAGCGGTATATATTATATTTATATGGCTATTATAATCACAGGGGCAAGAAGAATAGGGTTTTATGTGGCCAAGAGGCTTTTAGAAGAGGGTAAAGATGTGGCTGTCGTTTATAACAGCAAAAACCCTTGCGACGAGATGGATGGGATTTTTTGTATAAAAAGAGATTTGTCGAAAGATTCTTCTGGTATAGTGGATGTTGTATTTGAAAAGTTTGGTAAGCTAGAGGCTTTCATACATATGGCTTCACCTTATTCCAAAGTACCCGTAGATAATTTTAGTATAAAAGAGTATAGATATTACAACGCTGTTATAGTGGAGTCTTTTTTAAACATCAGCGTTGAAGCTTTTAAGGTGATGATGAAAAACAACGGGCATGTAAAAGGAAGCATTGTGGCTTTTGGAGACTGGGCTATAATGCATACGCCTTACAAAGATTACATGCCTTATTTTGTGGCAAAAGCCGGGCTTCACGGGGCAGTTTTGACCCTTGCAAAAGAGTTTGCTCCACATGTTTTGGTAAACGCTTTAGCTTTGGGGCCTGTTTTGAAACCTGATGATATGGAAGATGATGAGTGGCAGAAAATCATAAAAAACACACCTTTGAAAAAGGAAGTGAGTCTCGATGATATATACAGCGTTTTAAGGCTTTTCTTAGAGACTACTTCTATAACGGGTACAATACTGCCGGTGGATGGCGGAAGGCATATAAAGGGTGTTAACAGTTAAGAGAAAGCGTTTCTACGTTTATATACTTTAAATCATATTTTTTACCCATTATATACTCAACAAGCTTTGATGTATTTTCTGATATATCTGTAAAATAAAGTTCTGTATAGGCGTTTCCTTCGTTTTTTATGATATCTTTTGCGTAGGATACTATAGCATCTGAGGAGCTAACCAAGTTTATATGCGGTAAGAATTCCTTTATATCTTTTTCCAAAAGAGGGTAATGGGTACATCCAAGGATGATAGTGTCTATATCTTTTATATCTTTAAACTCTTTTAGATAAAACTCCACCGTTTTTTTTGAAATGTCTGTATTTATGAGTTTTTCTTCTACTATGGGTACAAAAAGCGGGCAGGCTTTTCCGTAAGTTTTTATATTAAAAGCCTCTAAACGCTCTTGATATTTGTTGCTGTTTATGGTGGCTGTGGTGCCTATAATACCTACGTGCTTTGTTTTTGAGCTTTTAACAGCTGCTTCAACGCCCGCTTCTATAACCCCAATTATAGGTATATCAAACGTCTCTTGAAGGACATCCATAGCGTTGGCACTTACGCTGTTACAAGCTATCAGTATCATATCCACATTTTGACTTATTAGGAAGTTTGCACTTTCTTTTGCATAAGTTATGATAGTTTCTTTTGACTTTATACCGTAAGGAACCCTTGCCGTATCTCCAAGGTATACGATATCCACTTTGTCGTAGGTATCTCTTACAGACTTTAAAACCGTGAGTCCACCTACCCCTGAGTCAAACATCCCTATTTTCATCTTAATATTATAAAGGTTTTTATTCTATATGAGTTCAGTAAATCGTACAAGTATACCACGGTTTACAAGTATACCACGCACCACAAGTATGCCACGGTTTACAAGTATACCACGGTTAAGCGATAAGTA